>CAZREY010000044.1:0-11906 GCA_964599015.1 uncultured Thiobacillus sp. | reverse complement strand
GGGTGGACTCCCACGTCTACCAGAACTATTACGTGCCGCCCCACTACGACTCCATGATCGGCAAGCTCATCACCTACGGCGCCACCCGGGAGCAGGCCATCGCCCGCATGCGCATCGCCCTGTCGGAGATGATCGTGGAAGGCATCAAGACCAACATCCCCCTGCATCAGGACCTGCTGGTGGACCAGGCCTTCCTGGAAGGGGGCCAGAGCATCCACTACCTGGAAAAGAAACTGGGGCTCAGCAAACATTGAGGTCCGCGCCTTGCCCTGGCTGTCCCTGAAGCTCGCCGCCGGCCAGGACCAGGCCGAGGCCCTGGCGGATGCCCTCATGGAGGCGGGCGCCCTGTCCGCCACGATCGAGGACCGGGATGCGGGCACGGCAGCGGAGGCTCCCCAGTTCGGCGAGCCCGGCCTCGAAGATCCGAAAGCCTGGAACCGCAACTGGGTGGCGGCCCTCCTGGAGGCGGATACGGACGTGCCGGCCCTGCTGCGACGCCTGGGCCTGCCCGCCGACCACGAACACCTGGTCGAAACCGTGGAAGAGCAGGACTGGGTGCGCCTCACCCAGTCCCAGTTCGACCCCATCCGCATCTCCGACCGCCTGTGGATCGTGCCCTCCTGGCATGAGCCCCCCGACCCGGACGCCATCTGCATCGAGCTGGACCCGGGCCTGGCCTTCGGCACCGGCAGCCACCCCACCACCCGCCTGTGCCTGGCCTGGCTGGAACGGAACGTGCGTCCCGGGGAGTCGGTGCTGGACTACGGCTGCGGCTCCGGCATCCTGGCCATCGCCGCCGCCCGCCTGGGGGCCGCGCCCGTGCTGGGCGTGGACCTGGACCCCCAGGCCGTGGCCGCCTCCCGGGACAATGCCCAGCGCAACGGCGTGACGGCTGCTTTCCACCTGCCCGACGCCTTGCCGCCGGGCGCCTTCGACATCCTGGTGGCCAATATCCTCACCAACCCCCTGCGGGCTCTCATGCCCCTGCTCAGCGCCCGGGTCCGCCCCGGCGGGCGCATCGCCCTGTCGGGTATCCTGGCGGACCAGGCGGACGAGATCCTGGCCCTCTACGGCCGGGACTTCCAGATAGGGCTGTGGCGGGAGGAAGACGGGTGGGTATGTCTGGCAGGGGTGAAACGGTGAAGGCGGGCAACGGCCATGCAGACCAGTTGTCCTGAGTGCGGCACCACTTTCCGGGTGGGCCAGGAGCAATTGGGCCTGCGCCGGGGCCTGGTGCGCTGCGGCCATTGCAACGCCGTGTTCAACGCCTACGACACCCTGCTGCCGGAACTGGAAAACGCACCCCTTCCGCCGGATACGGAGGCACCGGCCTCACCGGAGTTGGGGGAGGCCGTCACGGAGCGGGCCGAACAGGCCCCGATGCAAACCGACATCTGGGCCCAGGTGCAGGCCGAGCTGGATGCGCCCAGTGACCTGCCCAGCGTGCCCCCGCGGGATGCCCTGGCCACCTACCTGGAGACCGCCGCCGTCCAGCTCCCCCCGGACACGGAGGAGACCGTCACGCTGACGGAGACGGCACCTCCGCCCAAGGTGGAGGCCGTGCCGGTGGCGGAATCCTCCGATGACATCCTCCTCTCCGAACTGCCCAACCGGAAATCGGGCAAGGTGGGGCAGCCCAAATGGAAAGTCTTCCTCCATGTGTTCGCCATTCTGCTCCTGACCATGCTCCTGGCGGGGCAACTGGTCTATTTCCTGCGGGGCGAACTGGCCGCCGCCCTGCCCGGAACCCGGCCCCTGCTGAATACCCTGTGCCGCCCCCTGGGCTGCGTGGTGCCCCTGCCCCGGCAACTCACCCGCCAGGCCATCGTTTCCTCCAGCCTGGAGCACGACGCGGAGCAGAAATCCCGGGTGCGCCTGTCCTTCCTGCTGGCCAACCGCACCGGCCAGACCCAGGCCTGGCCCCACGTCATCCTCACACTCAGCGACGTGCGGGAATCTCCCGTGGCCCAGAAGGCCTTTCCCCCGGAGGACTACCTGCCCCGGGGCGTCAGCGCCCGGGCCGGCTTCCCCGCCCAGAGCGAACAGGAGGCCCGGGTGGACCTGGATATCGGCAATCTGGCGGCGGCCAGCTACGTCATCTCCATCGCCTATCCCTAAGGAATCCCTGTTTCCTCCCCAACGCGATCCACGGGGGCATGAATCAGGGGGGCCTAACTTGTCCGACCGGGGGGCGCCCGGTATAGTCCGACCCGCTATCGTTCTCGCGGGAGAGCGCCCTGACCCAGGGCCGCCGAAGGCGCAATCTACCCGTAACCGCTCAGGCAAAAGGACCGCGAGGAATGGGCAACTCTGGAGAGCGTGGCCGTGTGGAACATGAATCCCCACAGGCCGCCACCGATGGGGCAAATCTCTCAGGTAAACCGGACAGAGGGGTGAACGCGCATGGGCGCGTTCGCCCTTTTTCATTGTCGGAGCCCGTTTTGTTAGCAGAGCCCAAGCAACCGAGCCGCCACGCCACCCGCATGCCTGTCTGGATCCGCCAGAACCTGGGGCGGGAGCGCCATTACGGCGGCACCGCCGAAGCGGTCCACGGCCGGGGCCTGCACACCGTGTGCGAGGAGGCCCGCTGCCCCAACCGGGGGGAGTGCTGGAGCCGGGGCACCGCCACCTTCATGCTGCTGGGGGACACCTGCACCCGGGCCTGTGGCTTCTGCTCCGTGAAGACCGGCCGGCCCACCTGGGCGGATGCCGACGAGCCCCGCCGGGTGGCGGAATCCTGCATCGACCTGGGCCTCAGCTTCGTGGTGCTTACCTCCGTGAACCGGGACGACCTGGCGGACGGCGGCGCCGGCTGCTTCGCCGACACCCTGGGGGAGCTGCGCCTGCGCAAGCCGGACATGGGGGTGGAATTCCTCACCCCCGACTTCCGCCTGGTGCAGCAGGCGGCGGCGGACCGCTTCAACGCCACCCTGGCCGGCCTGCCGGACAACGCCCGCAAGGACCTGATCTGGGGCCACAACATGGAAACCGTGCCCCGCCTGTACAAGGAGGCCCGCAAGGGGGCCAAGTACGAGCGGTCCCTGGACCTGCTGGCCCTGGCCGCCCGCCAGCCCAACACGGAGGCAAAATCCGCCCTCATGCTGGGCCTGGGTGAAACCCGGGCGGAAGTGCTGGCGGTGCTGGCGGACCTGCGCGGTGCCGGGGTCCGGCGCCTGTCCCTGGGCCAGTACCTGCGTCCCACCCTGGAAAACCTGCCTGTGGCCCGCTATGTGCCGCCGGAGGAATTCGCCGACTTTGAAACTGCCGCCCGGGAGATGGGCTTCACCTGGGTGAAGGCCGGGCCCCTGGTGCGCTCCTCCTACTATGCGGAGGAAGAACAAGTGCGGGAAAAGGGAAAAGGGAAAAGGGAAACGGAACCCCTCGTACCCGTGCGGCCTGCTTCTGGCGTTTCCCGTTTCCCGTTTCCCGTTTCCCCCAAGGAATGACCCATGCTCAAACAGACCCCCCTCAACGCCAGGCACCGGGAGGCCGGTGCCAAGCTGGTGGACTTCTCCGGCTGGGAGATGCCCATCCACTACGGCTCCCAGATCGAGGAACACCACCAGGTGCGCCGCGACGCCGGCATGTTCGACGTCTCCCACATGCTGCCCGTGGACCTGAAGGGGGAGGGCATCCGCGACTTCCTCAAGCAACTGGCGGCCAACAACGTGGACAAGCTGCAGACCACGGGCAAGGCCCTCTACACCTGCATGCTCCACGAGGGCGGCGGCGTGGTGGATGACCTCATCATCTACTTCATGCGGGAGGACTGGTTCCGCCTGGTGGTGAACGCCGGCTGCGCCGACAAGGACCTGGCCTGGATGGAGGCCCAGCGCGACAAGCTGGCCCCCGGGGTCCAGATCACCCCCCGCCGGGACCTGGCCATGATCGCCGTCCAGGGCCCCAACGCCCCCGCGAAATTGTGGGAGGCCATGCCCGGCCTGGACGAGGTGGCCGGCCCCCTCAAGCCCTTCAACGCCGTGGTGGTGGGGGAGATGTTCGTGGCCCGCACCGGCTACACCGGCGAGGACGGCTTCGAGATCATGATGCCCGCCAAGGCCGCCCCCTTCTTCTGGCAGGCCCTGCTGGAGGCGGGGGTGAAGCCCATCGGCCTGGGGGCCCGGGACACCCTGCGCCTGGAGGCGGGCATGAACCTCTACGGCCAGGACATGGACATGGCCACTACCCCCCTGGAATCCGGCCTGGCCTGGACCGTGGACCTGAAATCCGAGCGGGACTTCATCGGCAAGGACGCCCTGCTGCGCCTGCCCCGGGACAAGCAGCTGGTGGGCCTCAAGCTCCTGGACAAGGGCGTGCTGCGGGGCCACCAGAAGGTCCTCACCCCCCAGGGAGAAGGCGAGATCACCAGCGGCAGTTTCTCTCCCACCCTCAACGCCTCCATCGCATTGGCCCGGGTGCCGGCGGGGGTGAACGTGGGCGACACGGTGGAAGTGGAAATTCGGGATAAGAGACTGCGCGCGGCTGTGGTGAAATACCCCTTCGTGCGCAACGGCAAGGCATTGGTTTGATTCCGGGAAAAGGGAAACGAGAAATGGGAAAAGTAAATTCAACCCCAGGTGTTTCCCGCGTTTCCCGTTTCCCTTTTCCCGTTTCCCAGGAGAGTTAAGTGAGCATCCCCGCCGATCTGAAATACACCAAGTCCCACGAGTGGGTCCGCCAGGAAGCGGACGGCACCGTCAGCGTGGGCATCACCCACCATGCCCAGGAACTCCTGGGGGACATGGTCTTCGTGGAGAACCCCACCGTGGGCCGCGCCCTGGCCGCCGGCGAGGAATGCGCCGTGGTGGAATCCGTGAAGGCCGCCTCCGACGTGTACGCCCCCGTGGCGGGCGAAGTGGTGGCGGTGAACGAAGCCGTGGAAGCCAGTCCCGAGTCCATCAACCAGGACCCCTACGGCGCCTGGATGTTCAGGCTCAAGCCCAGCGGCGACCTGTCCGGCCTGATGGATGCGGCCGCCTACCAGGCCCACGTGGAATCCGAGGCGCACTAAGGTGCGCGTGAGTGGGAAGTGGGGAGTAGGCAGTAGGCCCCACCCCCACCCCCACTTCCCACTCCCTACTACCCACTCCCCACCATGCCTTTCATCCCCCACACCGAAACCGATGTCGCCCAGATGCTGGAAAGCATCGGCGCGCCTTCCATCGACGCCCTGTTCGACGAGATCCCGGCCGAGCTGAATTGCGGCGGCCTGAAGGCGGTGCCGGCGGGGCTGTCCGAGATGGCGGTCACCCGCCTCATGCACCAGCGGGCGGCCCAGGACGGCTTCTACAGCAGCTTCATCGGCGCCGGCGCCTACGAGCACCACATCCCCGCCGCCGTGTGGCAGATCGTCACCCGGGGCGAGTACTACTCCGCCTACACCCCCTACCAGGCGGAGGCCAGCCAGGGCACCCTGCAACTGCTGTACGAATACCAGACCATGATGGCCAGCCTCACCGGCCTGGACGTGTCCAACGCCTCCCTCTATGACGGCGCCTCCGCCGTGGCCGAGGCGGTGCTCATGGCCGTGCGGGCCAGCAAGGGCGGCATCAAGCGGGTGCTGGTGCCCGCCAGCCTGCACCCCCGCTACCGGGCCGTGGCCGAGGCCACGGTGAAGAACCAGGGCATCGAGCTGGTGGGCGTGGCCTATGACCCGGCCACGGGCCACACCGATCCGGCGGCCCTGGAAGCCCTGGCTGCCACGCCGGCGGCGGCCTTGGTCATTCCCCAGCCCAACTTCTTCGGCGTGCTGGAGCCGGTGGATGCCCTCACGGACTGGGCCCACGCCCACAATCTGCTGGCCATCGCCGTGGTGAACCCCCTGGCCCTGAGCCTGCTGAAGCCGCCGGGCGCCTGGGGCCAGAAAGGTGCGGACATCTGCGTGGGCGACGGCCAGCCCCTGGGGGTGCCCCTGTCCTCCGGCGGCCCCTACTTCGGCTTCATCACCGCCAGGCAGGCCCTGGTGCGCCAGATGCCCGGCCGCATCGTCGGCCGCACCGTGGACGCGGACGGCAAGCCCGGCTTCGCCCTCACCCTCCAGGCCCGGGAGCAGCACATCCGCCGGGCCAAGGCCACCTCCAACATCTGCTCCAACCAGGGGCTGCTGGTGACGGCCGCCACCATCCACATGGCCCTGCTGGGTCCGGAAGGCCTCAAGAATGTGGCCCTGGCCAGCCATGCCAACACCCGGGCCCTGGTGGAGAAGCTCACCGCCATTCCCGGCGTGGCGCGAGTCTTCCCCGGCCCCTTCTTCCACGAAGCGGTGGTGCGCGTGAACAGCCCGGTTCCGGACGTGCTGCGGGCCCTGCGGGCCCAGGGCATCCTGGGAGGCTATGCTTTGGGAGGGGATTATCCGGAACTGGCGGACTGCATCCTGGTGTGCGCCACCGAAACCAAGACGGATGACGACCTCCATGCCTATGCGCAACAATTGGAGCGCATTCTGAGCCGCAGGCGCGAAGCACCGCCCTGCGCATACAAGTAAGCCCACAACCTTCAGGAGACAGCGACATGGCAACCGTAACCCTTGGCGGCGAACCCATTTCCGTAGGCGGCAATTTCCCCCGCGTTGGCGACACCGCCCATTCCTTCATGCTGGTGGACAAGGACCTGAAGGACGTGTCCCTGTCCTCCTTCTGGGGCAAGCGCAAGATCCTCAACATCGTGCCCAGCCTGGATACCCCCGTCTGCGCCGAGTCCACCCGCAAGTTCAACGAGGCTGCCAATGCCTTGTCCAACACCGTGGTGCTGGTGATCTCCGCCGACCTGCCCTTCGCCCAGAACCGTTTCTGCGGCGCCGAGGGCCTGAAGAACGTGATCACCCTGTCCACCATGCGGGGCCGGGACTTCCACAAGGACTACGGCGTCATGATCATGGACCCGCCCCTGTCCGGCCTCACAGCCCGTGCCGTCATCGTCCTGGACGAGAATGACCGGGTGGTCTATTCCGAGCTGGTGCCCGAGATCAAGCAGGAACCCATCTACGACGCCGCCCTGGCCGCCGCAAGGGGCGAACCCTTGTAATTCAGGAGTGGGGAATAGGGAGTGGGGAGTGGGAAAAGCCCATCCCGCTGCCGTTCCCACTTCCCACTCCCTACTACCCATTTCCAGCCTCAACCATGCTCATCTTCGAACACGCCCATCCCGGCCGCCGTGCCCAGGCCCAGGCCCCCATCAGCCAGCCCCTGCCGGACGACCTGCCTGCCGGCCAGTTGCGGGCCGACAAGCCCCTGCTGCCGGAATGTTCCGAGCTGGACGTGGTGCGGCACTACACCGGTCTATCCCAGAAGAATTTCAGCATCGACACCCAGTTCTATCCCCTGGGGTCCTGCACCATGAAGTACAACCCCCGGGCCTGCAACAGCCTGGCCATGCTGCCCCAGTTCCTCAGCCGCCACCCCCTGGCGGACGTGGATACCGGCCAGGGTTTCCTGGCCAGCATGCACGAGTTGCAGGAGATGCTGAAGGACGTCACCGGCATGGCGGCGGTGAGCATGGCCCCCATGGCCGGCGCCCACGGCGAGTTCGCCGGGGTGGCCATGATCCGGGCCTATCACGAGGCCCGGGGCGACACGGCCCGGCGCGAGATCATCGTCCCGGACGCGGCCCACGGCACCAATCCGGCCACCGCCACCAGGTGCGGCTACGCGGTGCGGGAAATCCCCACGGACCGTCAGGGCAACGTGGACCTGGAGGCCCTGAAGGCCGCCGTGGGTCCCCAGACCGCCGGCCTCATGCTTACCAACCCCTCCACCCTGGGGGTGTTCGAGAAGACCATCGTGGCCATCCAGAAGATCGTCCACGACGCCGGGGGCCTCACCTACTACGACGGCGCCAACCTGAACGCCATCCTGGGCCGGGTGCGGCCCGGCGACATGGGCTTCGACGTCATCCACATGAACCTGCACAAGACCTTCTCCACCCCCCACGGCGGCGGCGGTCCCGGCTCCGGCCCCGTGGGGGTGTCGGAGCGGCTCAAACCCTACCTCCCCATTCCCTATGTGCTGAACGAGCGGGATTTCTTCCGCTGGGCGGAGGAGGCGGACTGCCCCCGGAGCATCGGCCGCATGAGCGCCTTCGGCGGCAACATGGGCGTGCTGCTGCGGGCCTTCGTCTACGCCCGCATGCTGGGCCGGGAAGGCATGCACCGGGTGGCCGAGTATGCTGCCCTCAACGCCAACTACCTGGCGGCGGAACTGAAGAAGGCCGGTTTCGACCTGGCCTACCCGGAGCGGCGGGCCTCCCACGAGTTCATCGTCACCCTGAAGCGGCTCAAGGACGAGACGGGCGTGACGGCCATGGACTTCGCCAAGCGCCTGCTGGACTACGGCTTCCACGCCCCCACCACCTACTTCCCCCTGCTGGTGCCCGAGTGCCTGCTCATCGAGCCCACGGAGACGGAGAGCAAGGAGACCCTGGACGCCTTCGTGGCCGCCATGGTGGCGGTGAAGCGGGAGGCGGAAGGCCAACCCGATCTGGTCAAATCCGCCCCGCACACGCTGCCGGCCCGCCGCCTGGATGACGTGAAGGCGGCCCGGGAACTGGACCTGGTCTGGAAGAAATGACCCTCTCCCCCAGCCCCTCTCCCGTCTACGGGCGAGGGGGGTAACAAGCCTGTAACCTGGCGCGGCCATAGTCGCGCGCTTTGTGGATGCTTTGGGAAAGGACCGGATGAGCGCGCAACCCACGCAGGAAAGCCCCCACAAGGGCAAGACCGGCCTGATCCGGGTCTGGAACGCCATGTTCTATTCCTTCGCCGGCCTGCGTTCCGCCTGGAAGCACGAGGACGCCTTCCGCCAGGAATCCATCCTGGCCATGGTCCTGGTGCCCCTGGCCTTCCTGGTCACCGCCAACAACATCGCCCGGGCCCTCATGGTCGCCAGCGTGTTGCTGGTGCTCATCGTGGAATTGATCAATTCCGCCATCGAAGCCACGGTGGACCGCATCTCCCTGGAAAACCATCAATTGGCCAAACGTGCCAAGGACATCGGCAGCGCCGCCGTGTTCATCGCCCTGATGAACGTGCTGGTGGTGTGGGGACTGGCCCTGGCGGCCTGACGCCCTGATCAGGCCTGGCGGCCTCGGGACCGAAATACCTACTGGTTTCCTCGGGAATTATCTATCTTGGTAAGAAACTACCAGGCGCGGGGCGACGCCTGGCTATCGGTTTCTAACCACGGCCACACAGGACCAAGGCCGTAAGAGAGAGGAGACTCAGGTGCGGCTTAGGGCGGCAGTCCCAGGCTTTGCAGATTCCCGGCCATTTCACGGGAGGGGGCCGTGAAGTCCGTGCCCGTCCTGTGGGCCTTGGCCTTGCTCGGCCACGACCCGGCAATGGCCCGCGGGGATAGGGTGACGGAGCAATCGCTGCCGGTAACCGTGATCAACAGTGAGACCCTGGAACAACTGCCCGCCCGGTCCCTGGAGAAATTGCCGGTAAACATCAACGTGCTGGGCCCGCCGGGCCAATCCGTCACTCTCCGCGGTTTCACCGATGCCCGGGGCAGTCTGCCCTTCACCACTGTGCCCACGGAGAAATGGCTGCCCAAGGACGCCGTGGAGGGCGTGGAGGTCGTCCTGCCCCGGGACGGCCTGGTCAGCATCTACGGCCAGGGCAGCGTGTCCGGCGTGGTAAACCTGGTGACCCGCCAGTCCTTCGGCATCAAGAACGGCCAACTTACCCCCCCCCAGGACTGGGTGCGGGACAAGCTGGAGCCCTTCTCCCTCTTGTGCCGTGCCGACGAGGGGCTGCCCGGGCGCCTGTACAGCGGTGAGGCCCTGTCCTACCGGGTGCCGGGCGGCAGGGCGGACCTGGACCTGGTGTTGAAGGCCGACTATGTGTACGAGCCCAAGTCCTACCACCTGCCGGACGGGCTGGGTTATAGCGTCAGCAGCCTGGCCGGCCCGGACCCTGTCAGGACTTGGCAGGGCTTGGAGCGACTGGGCAGCAGGGGGCTGATCACCGACCTGGAATGGGATCCGTGCTGGAAATTCCTGCCCGAATCCCCCACCGGCGGTGGTTGTGTGTCCGGGGAGCAGCCTTTCCAGGCCAAGGCGGCGCGCTACACCGGGCTCGACCTGGGCGCCAGCCTGAAGGCCAGTTATTCGGACAAGGCCCTGGATGGCGCCTGGTTCCTGTACGAGCCCCTCGTCCCCACCCCCTTCGCCGACCCCGGGGAACGGCCGGGGGACGAGCAGCCGCCCACCTACACCCGCACCGGTGCCGACGGCGCCTATCGGTTCTCCCTGAACGGACTGTCCGGCCCCCTGCAGGTGGGGGTGGCCCGGGGCTGCGACGAGCACAGCACGGTGGTGATCGCCAATGACCCAGAGGGGACGATCAGCCGCACGGCCCTGGACATTGCCACCGGCGCGCCGGTTGCAGGAGGAGGCACGGGGCCCAGCATGCCCCGCCCCCCCGGTGGCACCGTTTCCATCCCGCCACCGGACAGGCCCACTCCCGCCAGCACCCCGCGCAAGCCCAAGGAGGGGGAGAAGGTGTGCGGCCCGGACGTGACCGACTACGTGCTCCAGGTCCTCAAGCTCATGGAGGACCACTACAACCAGTGGGACTACGGCACCAAGGTCAAGCAATGCCTGGTGCTCTACAGTCCCATCCATTTTCGCGCCGCCTGGGACATGCAGTTGTTCGCCCCCAGCGACGGCGAGGACTTCATGCCCCACATCTTTTTCCAGCGTGCCGCCCCGGACTATTGCGCCGTGCCCCGCTGGCCTTGCGGACCCACGGTCAAGTTCCTGGGCTACTGCGTCAGCGCCCAGGTGGTGAATTACGTGCAGTGGGGCCTGATGAATCATCTGTGCGACAACCAGGGGGTCGGCATGCTGAGCCATCTGCTGCGCTCCGGCGTCGGCACCGACTACACCGGCCAGGAGGCCATGGCCGCCATCGGCCAGGCCTTCGGCTCCACGGACCGGGACATGGGCTACCGCAAGGCCTTGATGAAGCGCTACCTGGACTACAAGGTGCGCAACAACCAGAACGGCTGGTATGCCATGGAAGGTACCCAGTGCGCGATGACCTGCGACGAGGTGGCCACCGGCGCCAAGGCCTGGCTGGACAACGCCGGCTGGGGCTATCAGTGGGGGCCCGGCAGCGGCGACAGCGTGCGGACCCTGCGCCAGGAGCGGCAGCAGGAGGAACTGAAGCAGTTGGAACTGAAGCGCAAGCGGGAGGGGCGCAAATGAGGGCCGGTCGTTTGGCGGGACTGGCTCTGGCCACCTGCATGGTCCTTGGCCCAGCCGGGCCTGCCCAAGCCGCCGGAGCCCAGCGCCCCGACCCCTACTGGACCACCAGCGGCAGCTGGGGACAGTCCCATCGGGACCAATGGGGGCTGGCGCGCATCGGCTGGAGCCCGGAGCTGGCAGCCGGCGCCACGGTGCCCGTCATCGTGGCGGTCATCGACACCGGCCTGGACTACTACCACCCGGATCTGGACCCGGACAACGTCTATTTCAACCCCGGCGAGGTGCTCAACGGTCGGGACGATGACAACAACGGCTATGTGGACGACGTACTGGGCTGGAACTTCGTGGACGGCAACGGCAACCCCTGGGACCAGGCCGGCCACGGCACCCACGTGGCCGGCGTCATCGCCGCCCGGAGGGATAACGGCGAGGGCATCGCCGGCATGCATCCGGTCGCGCGCATCCTGCCCATCAAGGCCCTCAACTTCATCGGCCAGGGCCGCGCCAGCCGGGTGGCAGAGGCCATTTACTACGCCGTGGGCCAGGGAGCCCGGGTGATCAACCTGTCCCTGGGAGGGGACCAGCTCTCCAAGGCTGCCCGGCGCGCCATCGATTACGCCCATGGCAAGGGCGTGGTGGTGGTGGTGGCCGCCGGCAACGATGGCCGGGATATCGCCGGCCGGGGCCCGGCCGCCCTGGAC
>CAZREY010000043.1:0-12059 GCA_964599015.1 uncultured Thiobacillus sp. | reverse complement strand
CATCGACCGGGCCCTGGCCCTGCACGGCTTTCCCGCTCCCGGCGCGCCCGCGGAGGAAGCCTTGCGCCGCCTGGGAGGCTTCGAGATCGCCGCGTTGGTGGGCGCTTACATTGCCTGCGGCCAGGCCGCCTTGCCCGCCCTGGTGGACGGCTTCATCGCCACCAGCGCCGCCCTTGCCGCCTGCCGCCTGCATGACGGCGTGGGGGAGTGGCTGTTGTTCAGCCACGCCTCGGCGGAACCGGGCCACGCCCGCATGCTGGCCGCCCTGGGGGCCCGCCCCCTGCTGGACCTGGACCTGCGCCTGGGGGAGGGCAGCGGCGCGGCGGCGGCCCTGCCCCTGTTGCGTCTGGCCTGTGCCCTCCATGCCGGCATGGCCACCTTCGCCGAGGCGGGCATCCGTGGCGGGGATTGAACTGCCCCCCGGCGCGACCCGGGTGACGGTGCTGCGGCATGGGGAGGTACAGGGGCGGGCCCATGTGATGCGCGGCGACCTGGACGATCCCCTGTCCCCCCGGGGTTGGGCCCGCATGCATGGCGTGCTGGCCTGTCCTGGCATGCCGCCGGTGGATGCCGTGGCCTCCTCCCCCCGGCGCCGGTGCCTGGAGTTCGCCCGGGCCTGGGCGGCGGAGCGGGGCCTGCCCCTGGCCGTGCTGGAGGGGTTTCGCGAGCGCTCCTTCGGGGCATGGGAAGGGCTGTCCGGTGAGGAAGCGGTCCGGCGCGACCCGGAACGCTACCGCGCGTTTCAAGCCAGTTCCGGCGTGATGGCCCCGCCCGGCGGCGAGGCCGTGCCGGAACTGCGCAGCCGGGTGCGGGTCGCCTGGGATGCCTGGCTGGCGGGGGCTGTCGGCGGGCATCGCCTGTTGATCACCCATGCCGGAGTCATGCGCGCCCTGCTCATGGAGCTGGTGGGGCTGCCCGCCGGGCATGCCTGGCGCATCGCCCTGCCGGAGGCGGCCCATTTCCAGGTCTCGCTTCTGGCCGGCGAGCCCCCCGTGCTCCTGAACCTGAACCCGTGCGCGGCCTGATCCTGGCAATCCAGTTCCTGACCCGGCTGCCCGTGCCGGCCGTGGCGGCGTTCCGCGCGGAGGAGCAGGCCCGCTCCGTGGCCTGGTTTCCCCTGGTGGGCCTGCTGGTGGGCCTGCTGGTGGCGGGCGGCGTCTGGCTGGGCATGCGGTTCGATCCCTGGCTGGGGGCCCTGCTGGGCCTGGCTGTCTGGGTGGCGGTGACCGGGGCCCTGCACCTGGACGGCCTGTCCGACCTGGCTGACGCCCTGGGGGCGTCTCACGGCAATCCGGACCGGATGCTGGCGGTGCTGGCGGACCCCCATGTGGGGGTGTTCGGGGTGGTGGCCCTGGTGCTGCAGCTGGCGGCCAAGCTGGTGTTGCTCATGCTGGCCGCCCGGTTGGAGTTGTACTGGCTGCTGGTGCTGGTCCCCGCCTGGGCGCGGCTGGGGGTGCTGTGGTGGGCCCGGCTGCCTTCCATCAAGCCGGGGCTGGGGGAACGCTTCGCCTGGCGCTCGTCCGGCTGGATTGCCTGGGCCTGGCTGGCGGTTCTGGGGGCGCCGAGCCTGGCCTGCCCCATTCTGCTGGCGGCGCCCCTGGCCCTGCTGGCCTGGCGCCTGTTCCTCGTCCTCCGCCTGGGGGGCATGACCGGGGACGCCCTGGGGGCCGGGGTGGAGGTGACGGAAAGCCTGCTGTTGCTGGCCGGGGTGGCGGCCGGCCTGGCCCTGTCCTAAAGGGGCTTCACTGTCCGGCCTTGCGGCTGCGCTTGGCGGCGTACATGCGTTCGTCCGCCACCTTCATCAAGTCGCCCAGGGTCTGCCCGTCCTGGGGATAGAGGACGCAGCCCACGCTGCCGCCCGGGGTGAGGCTGACGCCCTCCAGGACGGCCGTTCGCATGATTTCCCACTCCAGCTTTTTCTTGACCTCCAGACACTGGGCGGGCGTTGCCAGGCCGCCCAGGATGATGGCGAACTCGTCGCCCCCCAGGCGGGCCACGGTATCGGATGCCCGCACCACGTGGCGCAGGCGCCGGGCGACCTCCTTCAGCAAGGCATCCCCCACCGCATGGCCGTGGGTGTCGTTGACCTGTTTGAAATCATCCAGATCCAGGTACATGACCCCCATGAGGAAGTTCTCCTGCTGGGCATGTTCCAGCCCTTCCGCCATGCGCCGCTGGAACAGGGCGCGGTTGGCCAGGCCGGTGAGGTGGTCATGGGTGGCCTCGTGTTCCAGTCGGCTGCCGGCTTCTTCCAGGTCGGACATCTGCCGGTAGATGGTGCTGGCATGCCGGGCCAGCAGGCGGTGGGTGCCCATGCCGGTGAAGGCCGCCAGGGTCAGCAGGACGACGCCAAGGGCCAGATGGAAACGCACGGCCCGCCGGGTGGCCTCCTGGGTGTCGAGCAGGGCCTCGTTTACCTTGTCCCGTTCATGGCGGCGCAGGTCTTCCACCATCTGGATGAATTGCAGATTCAAGGGGCGAAGCTCGGCGGCGATGAGGGCATGGGCCCGGGCGCCATGGCCGCGCGCGGCCAGATCGGCGATCTCCTCGTGCAACGCGGTGATCCGGACCACCAGTTCGTCCTGCTGGCGCAGATTGGCCTGCTCATACGAATCCAGGGGCATGGCCTTCAGGTCGTTGCGGGCCTTGCCCACGTGATAGCCCCATTTGATGTAGAGCTGGAAGCTCTCATCCCGCTCGAAGGGGTCATCCAGCAGGGTCTGGTAGACCAGGGCCGCGTGGCGGTTGTACATGGCCTCCTGGAGATCGGTCATCAGCTGGATCTTAAGGTTTAGGTTCTCGACGATATGGCGCATGCGCCCGTCCAGGTTGCTGATGTGCCATATCGCATGGGCCATCAGTGTGACCATGAGGGTCAGCAGCAGCGCGAATCCCCATCCCAGGGGCGCGTTCAGTCCACGGGCGAATTTCCAATACCGGCTACCGGGGATGTTCTTGTCAGGGGGGGCCATGGTCTGCAACCATCGACACGCAGCCCAATATCTTTAGGGCCTTGGTACATCCATACATTAATAAAATGTCCGTCTTGAGCTTCGGAGCCTTCGCATGAAACCCTTCCTGGTGGTCGTTCCCGCCCGCTACGCCTCCACCCGCCTGCCAGGAAAACCCCTGGCGGACATCGCCGGCAAGCCCATGGTGGTACGGGTGCTGGAGCGGGCGGAGTTGAGCGGCGCGGCCGGTGTCTGGGCGGCGACGGACCACGAAGAAGTGTTCATGGCGGTGCGGGACCACGGCCACCAGGCGGTGATGACTTCGCCGGATTGCGCCTCGGGCACGGACCGCCTGGCGGAGGTGGCGACCCGCATGGGCTGGGGCGACGACACGGTGGTGGTGAACGTGCAGGGGGATGAGCCCCTGATCGATCCCGCACTGGTCCGGGCCACCGCCACCGCCCTGTTCGACCACCCCGCCGCCAGCATGGCCACGGTCTGCCACCCCATCCATGACGTGAACGAGGTGTTCAATCCCAATATCGTGAAGGTGGTCACGGACAGGGATGGCCACGCCCTGTATTTTTCCCGCGCGCCCATCCCCTGGGCCCGGGACGCCTGGACGGGGGATCAGGCCTCCGTCATTCCCGAGGGACTGCCCGTCATGCGCCACATCGGCCTCTACGCCTACCGGGTGGGGTTTCTCAAGGCCTATCCGGCCATGGCGCGACCGGCCCTGGAGGCCTTCGAATCCCTGGAACAGTTGCGCGCCCTGTGGCACGGCCACCGCATCGCGGTGATCACCAGCGACCGGCCCAGCCCCCCCGGGGTGGACACCGCCGAGGACCTGGAAACGGTACGCCGCCTGTTCGGGCAAGATCAAACCTAAAGCGCGGCGCCGTTTGGGCCGATAATTCTTCCATGGACGTCATCAGCGCCAGCGCCTCCTCCCTCTTCGCCAGCCGCGCCAGTCAGCAGGGCCAACTGGAGAATCTCGCCAAGCGGCAGCTTTCCAGCGCGCTGGAATTGTTCACCGAGAAGAAATACGACGAGGCCATCTCCACCTTCAAGCGCGCCATCGCCCTGGCCCCCTTGTCGTCCACGGCCACCAACGCCTACGACTACATGGCCCGCTCCTATCTGATGAAGGAGGATGTGAGGTCGGCCATCGCCGCCTATGAGGAATCCCTGCGGGGCGACCCCACCAACGCGGAAACCCACGCGGCCCTGGGCAATATCCACGTGACCCAGGGGGACATGGAAAAGGCCAAGGCCGCCTACCTGCAGGCCGTGCGGCTGGATCCCAATTCCGCCAACCGCTACTCCCTGGGCCAGGCCTATCTGGAACTGGGCGATTACGGCAACGCCGAGGCCCAGTTCAAGGCGGTCAAGGAGCTGGAGCCCTCCAAGGCCAACGGCGATTACGGCCTGGGACTGGTCTATGCCAAGCAGGGCAATGCCCGGGACGCCATCAACGCCTTCGAGCGGGCCATCAGCCTCGAGAAGGACTTCTGGTACGCCCACACCGAACTGGGCTATGTGCTGGCCGACCTGGGCGAACGGGACAAGGCCACCGAACTGGTAGGCGAGATGACGGGCAAGGCGGACGACCTGGCTGATACCCTCAGTGCCTATATCTACGAAAAGACCCCGGCGCAGATGGTGGCGGTGTTCGCCACCAGCACCTTCCAGAAAAGCCTGGGCCCAAAGACTGCCGTGTCCAGCCTGGGGGACTACCTGGCCAATCCCGGTGACCAGCAGACCTTTTCCATGATCTTCGCCTTCGACAAGGCCATGGACGAGCAATCCGTCGAGAACGTGCTGAACTGGAGCATCAGCCGGGCCTACGATTATGGCCGGGGCACCACCTACAACTTCGGCATGCCGGTGCCGGAAACGGAAGTTTCCCTGGATCGCTACCCGGTCTCGGTCAGCTACAACGCCGAGGAACAGACCGCCACGGTGTTGTTCCGGGTGACCCAGAACGCCACCGGCGACGGCACCCTCGATCCCTCCCACATCAAGTTCACCTTCAGCGGCAACGATGTCCTGGGCCTGAAGATCAGCGATCAGGCGGACGAGTATTCCGGCTTCAGCGGCTTTGCCTGACCCTGGATGAGGCATGCCGCCCGCCGCGTTCCCCGCTGCGCCGCCGCACCGCTGCAATTGATACCAGTTTCATTGACCTTTCCCGCTCCGCGCTTATAAATCACTAAGCACCCGAAAAAATCCGCTCGATAAGGATGGCCGGGTGCCTGTTGAGAGGAGATGGGGATGAAGTGCACGCGCGCACCCGGGGCGGCGGCATGGCTGTTCGCCTTGTCCTGGCCGGTTTTGTTGCTGCCCTCGTCGCCGGCCCGGGCGGCGTACCAGCTCAATCTGCCCAAGCCCGAATCCAGCGTCGCCCAGGCGGCCTACGACCTGCACATCATCGTCCTGTGGATCTGCCTGGGCATCTTCGTGGTGGTGTTCGGGGCCATGTTCTACGCCCTGTTCAAGCACCGCAAAAGCCTGGGCCATGAGGCCCACCCCTTCCACGAAAGCACCACCGTGGAGGTGATCTGGACAGTGATTCCCTTCCTCATCCTCATCGGCATCGCCTGGCCCGCCACCAAGGCGGTGTTGGCCCAGAAGGACACCAGCAACCCGGATCTCACCGTCAAGGTCACCGGCTACCAGTGGAAGTGGGAATACGACTACCTCCAGGAGGGGGTGAAGTTCATGAGCGTGATGGCCACGCCCCGGGAGCAGATCGACAACCGGGCGGAAAAGGGCGAGCACTATCTGCTGGAGGTGGATGAGCCCATGGTGGTGCCCGTGGGCAAGAAGGTGCGCCTGCTGCTCACCGGCGCGGACGTGATCCACGCCTGGTGGGTGCCGGCCCTGGGAGTGAAGCAGGACGCCATTCCCGGCTTCATCCGAGACACCTGGTTCCGGGCGGACCAGCCGGGCATCTATCGCGGCCAGTGCGCCGAGCTGTGCGGCAAGGACCACGCCTTCATGCCCATCGTGGTGGAGGCCAAAAGCGAGCAGGACTATCGACAATGGCTGGCCTCCAAGCTGGCCCTGGCCCAGGCGGCCCAGGCCGACGCGGGCAGGATCTTCACCACCGATGAACTCAAGGCCCGGGGCGAGAAGATCTACGCCGCCAACTGCGCCGCCTGCCACCAGGCCGACGGCAAGGGCCTGCCCGGCGTGTTCCCGGGTCTGGCCGGGTCCGCCCTGGCCAACGGCCCGGCCAGGGCCCATGTGGAGATCGTTCTGCACGGCAGGCCCGGCACGGCCATGGCGGCCTACCAGGACCAGCTGAACGACGCGGACCTGGCGGCGGTGGTCACCTATGAGCGGGAATCCTGGGGCAACGCCGGCGGCCCGGTGCAGCCCGCGGACGTGAAAGCCTTGAGGAAATAGGGGGCGGGGACATGGAGGCACACGCGACGACCATTCCGGAACACGGCCACGAGCATGGCCACGAGCATGGCCACAACAGTGCGCCAGGCGGCCTGTGGCGCTGGGTCACCACCACCAACCACAAGGACATCGGCACCCTCTACCTGTGGTTCGCCGCCTTCATGTTCCTGGCCGGCGGCCTCATGGCCATGGCCATCCGCGCCGAGCTGTACCAGCCCGGGCTCCAGGTGGTGCAGCCGGAGGTGTTCAACCAGCTCACCACCCTGCACGGTCTGATCATGATCTTCGGGGTGATCATGCCGGCCTTCACCGGCTTCGCCAACTGGCAGATCCCCCTCATGATCGGCGCGCCGGACATGGCCTTCCCGCGCATGAACAACTGGAGCTTCTGGCTCCTGCCCGTGGCGGGCCTGCTGCTGCTGGGCTCCATGCTGCTGCCCGGCGGCGGGGTGGCGGGGGGCTGGACCATGTATCCGCCCCTGTACATGCAGGGAGGCATCAGCTACGACCTCACCATCTTCGCCATCCACATCATGGGAGCCTCCTCCATCATGGGGGCCATCAACATCATCACCACCATCCTCAACATGCGGGCCCCGGGCATGAACCTGATGAAGATGCCCCTGTTCGTGTGGACCTGGCTCATCACCGCCTTCCTGCTCATCGCCGTCATGCCCGTGCTGGCCGGGGCGGTGACCATGCTGCTCACGGACCGCAACTTCGATACCCACTTCTTCAACGCCGCCGGGGGCGGGGACCCGGTGATGTTCCAGCACATCTTCTGGTTCTTCGGCCACCCGGAGGTGTACATCCTCATCCTGCCGGCCTTCGGCATCATCTCCAGCATCATCCCCACCTTCTCCCGCAAGCCCCTGTTCGGTTATGCCTCCATGGTCTACGCCACGGCCTCCATCGCCATCCTGTCCTTCCTGGTGTGGGGCCACCACATGTTCACCGTGGGCATGCCGGCGGCCATGCAGCTCTACTTCATGTACGCCACCATGCTCATCGCCGTGCCCACGGGGGTGAAGGTGTTCAACTGGGTGGCCACCATGTGGAAGGGGTCCCTCACCTTCGAGACCCCCATGCTGTTCGCCGTGGCTTTCGTCTGCCTGTTCACCATCGGCGGTTTCTCCGGCCTGGTGCTGGCCCTGGTGCCGGTGGATGTGCAGTTGCAGGACACCTACTACGTGGTGGCCCACTTCCACTACGTGCTGGTGACGGGCGCCCTGTTCTCCATCTTCGCCGGCATCTACTACTGGCTGCCCAAGTGGACGGGCCACATGGTGGACGAGACCCTGGGCAGGTGGCATTTCTGGCTCTCCGCCCTTTCGGTGAACGTGTTGTTCTTTCCCATGCATTTCCTGGGCCTGGCGGGCATGCCCCGGCGCATCCCGGACTATGCCCTGCAGTTCGCCGACTTCAACCGCATCGCTTCCATCGGGGGCTTCGTGTTCGGCGCCAGCCAGATCCTGCTGCTCATCGTCATCGTGAAGTGCATCCGTGGCGGCGCCAAGGCCGAGGCCCGGGCCTGGGAGGGGGCCCAGGGCCTGGAATGGACCCTGTCCTCGCCGCCGCCCTACCACTCCTTCGCCACGCCGCCGGAGGTGAAATGAGCCGAGATTGTCCATTGGGCATCCTCGCGGTCCCCGTAGGAGCGCCGCTTGCGGCGCGAAACGTGGGTTCGGCCCGCGAGCGGGCCTCCTACCGCCCAATGGACGGTTTGGGATGAGCACGCTGGCGGCCCGCAACCGGCGCACCGCCCTGAAGCTGGCGGGGGTGGCCCTGGCCCTGTTCCTGTTTACCTTCCTGGGCTATCTGGCATGACCGCGCAACTTGCCCGGGCGAATGCGCGCACCTTGCGCCGGCTGCTGCTGGCGGTGGGGGCCATGTTCGGCTTCGGCTTCGCCCTGGTGCCCCTCTATGACGTGTTCTGCGATCTCACGGGCCTCAACCGGGGCGAGATCCAGGCCCTGGCCCGCAACACCCAGGTGGATGCCAGCCGCCGGGTGCGGGTGGAGTTCCTCGCAAGCGAAGTGCCGGCCGCCGCCCGGCATGCTGGCCAGCCCCGCGCCGCCTGGCGCTTCACCGCCCCGCCCAGAGCCATCGATCCCCATCCCGGCGAGCTGGTGCGGGTGGATTACGAACTGGAGAACCTCACCGGCCGGCCCCTGACGGGGCGGGCGGTGCCCAGCTACGGGCCGGCGGCCGCCGCGGCCTACTTCAAGAAGATCGAATGTTTCTGCTTCCGCGACCAGACCCTGGCGCCCGGCGAGAAACGCGTGTTGCCGGTGCTCTTCGTGCTGGACCGGACGCTGCCGGCGGACATGGGCGTGGTGACCCTGTCCTACGCCTTCTTCCCGTCGCCGGAGGGATAGGAGCGGGCCATGGGGGCCTTTCGCGCCGTGTTCTGGAGCTTCTTCGGCGTGCGCCGGGGCCGGGACCTGGAGCGGGATGCCCGCCACCTGGGGCCGGTGCGGATCATCCTCGCCGGCCTGGCGGGGGCGGCCCTGCTGGTCATGACGTTGATGCTGCTGGCGTGGTTCGTCACCCGGCAGGCGGGATGAAGACGAAGGAGAGGTCATGAGCACGCATACCGGTGGTTACTACCTGCCCGAGCCGTCCCACTGGCCCATCGTCGGCTCCATCGCCCTGCTGTGCCTGGCGGCGGGGGCCACCCTGGCCATCCACGGCCTGGCCGGGGGCGGCTTTCTGCTGGGGGTGGGGGCAGCCACCCTGGCGGCCATGCTCATCGGCTGGTTCGGCCGGGTCATCGACGAGAGCCAGGACGGCCTGCACGACGCCCAGGTGGACCTGTCCTTCCGCTGGGGCATGGGCTGGTTCATCTTCTCCGAGGTGATGTTCTTCGCCGCCTTCTTCGGTGCCCTGTTCTACGGGCGGGTGGTGGCGGTGCCGGACCTGGCCTCCGGTGACAGCGGCCTGCTCTGGCCCGGCTACACGGGGGGCTGGCCCACGGCGGGGCCGGGCCTGGAGGCGGCCTTCACCCCCATGGCGGCCTGGGGCATCCCGGCCCTGAACACCCTGATCCTGCTGAGTTCCGGCGCCACCGTCACCTGGGCCCACTGGGGCCTGAAGCGGGGCAGGCGCGCCCAGCTCAAGCTGGGCCTGCTGCTCACCGTGCTGCTGGGGTCCACCGTCCTGGGCCTGCAGGCCTACGAATACGTGGAGGCCTACCGGCACCTGGGGCTGACCCTGGGGGCGGGCATCTACGGCGCCACCTTCTTCCTGCTCACAGGCTTCCACGGCCTCCACGTGACCCTGGGCACCCTCATGCTGCTGGTGATCCTGGGGCGCGCCATGGTGGGACATTTCAACCCGGAACAGCACTTCGCCTTCGAGGCGGTGTCCTGGTACTGGCACTTCGTGGACGTGGTGTGGCTGCTGCTGTTCCTGTTCGTGTACTGGCTATGACGCCATGGCCCGCACCGGAATCCAGCCCAGCCACCAGCCGCCCATGAGCACGAGGAAGAGCAGCAGGGACAGGCCGATGCGCCAGGTGAGGGCGCGCACCGTGCGCTCGCTCCGCCCCTGGTCACGCACCAGGAAGAACAGGGCCTGGGCCAGGCTGCCCAGGATGACCAGCAGGATGAGGAGCACGATGACTTTCATGGCGGGGATCCCGTGGCGGCGGTGGTTCCAGTGTAGCGCTCCGATGGGTGGTCATGGCTAGGCCGGCCTGGCTGCCCACCCTGGCGGCGGTGGTGTTTGCCGCCCTCACCGCCACCCTGGGGCAATGGCAGTGGGGCAAGGCGGAACTGAAACAGGCCCGGCAGGCGGTTTACGACCAGGGCGGGGACTTGCCGGCACTGACCTGGCCGGAGGCGGAGGCCCTGGGGGAAGCGGCGTTCTATCGGCGGGTGCGCCTGAGCGGGCATTTCCTGCCGGCCTATCTGGTGTTGCAGGACAACCGGGTCCAGGACGGGCGGGCGGGCTATCACGTGATCACCCCCGTGGGCCTGGACCAGGGGGGCGCGGTGCTGGTGAACCGGGGCTGGCTGGAGGCGGCGGCGGACCGGCGCCAGGTGCCCACGGTGGGCACGCCCGCCGGCCACCAGACGGTGGAAGGCATCCTGGTCCACGCCCGGGAGCGCTACCTGGAACTGGCTGCGGGCATGGAGGAGGGAATCGTGTGGCAGAACCTGGACCTGGAGCGCTATCGGACCTGGCTGGGGGCGAAGGAGGGGGGTCTGCCGGACTGGCTGCTGCTGCAGACCTCGGCCGCCGGAGACGGCCTGGCGCGGGCCTGGCCCAAGCCGGACCTGGGCATGGAGCGGCACCGTTCCTACGCCGTGCAATGGTTCTCCCTGTGCGCCCTGATCGTGGGCTTGTGGGGCTATTTCGTCGTCGTGAAGCGAGGTGAGACGTGAAACCGGGACCACGGGCGAAACTCCTGCTGTTGATGGCCCTGTTCGCCGCGCCGGCCCTGGCGGCCTGGCTGACCTACGCCTGGTGGACGCCGGGGCATTTCACCAATTACGGCACCCTGCTGGCACCCCGGGCCCTGGCGTTGCCGTCCCTGCGGGATGAGGCGGGCCGGACCGTGGCCTGGTCCGAGCTGCGGGGCCGGTGGGTGCTGCTGGTGGCCGCCCCGGCGGGATGCGATGCCCGCTGCGCCCACGACAGCTACCTGGCCCGCCAGGCGCGTCTGGCCCAGGGCCGGGAGAGCGGACGCGTGGCCCGGGTCCTGGCGGGGGAGGGGGTTGAGGCAAAGGCCTGGCGCCACGCGGACGGGGCCTATCGCGTGGCGCCGGGGCCCTTGCCCCCGGCCTTGGCCAACGGCGGCCTGTTCCTGGTGGACCCCCGGGGCAACCTGATGATGGCCTTTCCGCCCCTGGCGGACGGGGAGGGGGTGATCCGGGACCTGAGGCAGCTCCTGCGGGCCTCCCGGGAGGGATGAGCGGGATGCCGGCGCCTTCCCGTCTGCCCCGTGTCCTGGTCCTGGCCACGGCCCTGCTGGCCCTGGCGGTGGTGGGCCTGGGGGCCTATGTGCGTCTCTCCGACGCGGGCCTGGGCTGCCCCGATTGGCCCGGCTGCTACGGCCGGCTCACCCCCCACCACGCCGCCGAGGCCATCGCCGCCGCCCATGCCCAGTCCCCGGAAGGCCCCGTGTCCCCGGCCAAGGCCTGGAAGGAGATGGTGCACCGCTACCTGGCCTCCGGGTTGGGACTGGCCATCCTGGGTATCGCCTGGCTGGCCTGGCGCAGGGAGCGGGGCGTGAACCGGGCGTTGGCCCTGGGCCTTGCGGGGCTGGTGGTGTTCCAGGGCCTGCTGGGCATGTGGACCGTGACCCTGCTGCTGCGGCCCGTGGTGGTCAGTGCCCACCTGCTGGGCGGGATGGCCACCGTGGCCCTGCTGGTCTGGCTGGCCGCGCGCCTGGGCGGCGGGCAAAGGGTGGCGGTGCCCACGCTGTCCAGGGTGGCCGCCGGCCTGGCCCTGGTGGCGGTGGTTCTGCAGATCGCCCTGGGGGGCTGGGTGAGCACCAACTACGCCGCCCTGGCCTGCGCCGATTTCCCCACCTGCCACGGCAGCTGGTGGCCCCAGGCCGACTGGCGCGGCGGATTTCAGGTCCATCGCGAGTTGGGCCTGGACGCCCAGGGCCAGGCCTTGGACATGGAGGCCCTGACCGCCATGCACTGGGCCCACCGCCTGGGGGCCCTGTTGGCCGCCCTGGGGGTG
>CAZREY010000042.1:0-12142 GCA_964599015.1 uncultured Thiobacillus sp. | reverse complement strand
ATGCGGGACCAGATGCAAGTCGGGGACCCGGTGCTGTTCTATCACTCCTCCTGCGACGAGCCGGGCATCGCCGGCCTGGCGGAAGTCTCCGTCCCGGCCTACCCGGACGAGACCCAGTTCGAGAAAGGCGGCAAGTACTTCGACCCCAAGGCCACCCGGGAGAATCCCCGCTGGTTCAACGTGGAGGTGAAGTTCAGGAAGAAGACCCGCCTCATGCCCATCGCCGAGCTGCGCGAATACCCGGAGTTGGCCAACATGCGCATCCTGGCCAAGGGCAACCGACTGTCCATCACCCCCGTGGACCCGGACGAGTGGCGGTTCATCCTGAATAAGCTGGGATAAGTGGCTGCAAATGGAGTGGCTGCTTGCCTACCTGGCCCTGGGCCTGATCACCGGCGTCATCGCCGGCCTGCTGGGCGTGGGCGGCGGGCTGATCATGGTGCCCGCCCTCACCTGGGCCTACGCCCAGCAGGGCTTCGCGGCGGACTACAACATCCACCTGGCCCTGGGCACCTCCCTGGCGGTCATCATCCCCACCTCCATCTCCAGCCTGCGGGCCCACCATGCCCACGGCGCCGTGGACTGGCGGGTGGTGCGCCGCATCACCCCGGGCATCCTGCTGGGCACCCTGGTGGGCGGTGGCGTGGCGGTGCTGCTGCCGGACCGGAACCTGAAGCTGTTCTTCATCGCTTTCCTGCTGTACGCGGCCACCCAGATGCTGCTGGGCTTCCGGCCCAAGCCCACCCGGACGCTGCCGGGCCTGCCCGGCATGACCCTGGCGGGGAGCGTCATCGGCCTGGTGTCCAGCTGGGTGGGCATCGGCGGCGGCACCTTGTCGGTGCCCTTCCAGACCTGGTGCAACGTGGGCCTGCACCGGGCCATCGGCACCTCCGCCGCCATCGGTCTGCCCATCGCCCTGGCGGGCATGGCGGGCTACGCCCTGTCCGGCCAGGCGGCCACCGGACTGCCGGCCTGGAGCCTGGGCTTCGTCTACCTGCCCGCCTTCCTGGCCATTGCCGCCGGCAGCGGCCTGACGGCGCCCCTGGGCGCACGGCTGGCCCATCGCCTGCCTGTGGCCAGGTTGAAGAAGATATTCGCCGGCCTGCTGTACCTATTGGCGGTACGGATGGCCTATAGCGTCTGGCTTTCCTGAGACGACAATCACCCGCATCCAAAGAGAGAGGAGTGACGAACATGCGCTTTGCACACCGTCTTGCAACCCGGTTCATGGCCTTGCTGCTGGGCATGTCGCTGGCCGGCCTGGCCCTGGCCAGCGATTACGCGCGGGAGAAGAAGTGGGCGGACGAAATTCTGCCGGCGGTGCTGGTGGGCGACCCGGTCTGGCTGGATGGCCCCGGAGGCCACAAATTCCTGGGCCTGCATACCGAGGCGCCGAATGCCAAGGGGGCTGTCATCCTGGGCCACGGCATCGGCGTGCATCCGGACTGGGGTCTCATCGGCATGCTGCGCCAGAGCCTGGCGGACAAGGGCTACACCACCCTGTCCATCCAGTTTCCCGTGCTGGCGGCGGACGCCAAGGCGGAGGACTACGCCCCCACCTTCGACGGCGCGGCGGACCGCCTGGCCCAGGCCACGGCCTACCTGAAGCAAAAGGGCCACGGCAAGATCGCCCTCGTCTCCCACAGCCTGGGCTGCCGCATGAGCTACCGCTACCTGAGCGGGAAACCGGATGGGGCGGTCAAGACCTGGGTGGCGCTGTCATCGCCCGGAACGGATGACTGGGGCAAGCTGAAGCTGCCGGTGCTGGACCTGTATGGCCAGAATGACCTGCCCGCCGTCTTGCAGAATGCAAGCGCCCGGGCATCAGGCCTGAAGCAGCCCGGCTCCGCCCAGCAGCGCCTGCCCAACGCGGATCATTTCTTCGAGGGCCAGGACGCGGCCTTGCTGGAGGCCGTGCTCAACCACCTGGGCCGGCACCTGCGGTAAGTGCCGCTCTAGACCCCGCGTGGGCCTCAGATGAGGCTCACGTGATCCAGGTCGGACGCCGCGCCGTCCCCGCCCCGCTCCCCCTTGATGTGCAGCTTGATCCTCAGGCGCAGGTCGTTGAAGGAATCGGCGTTGCGCAAGGCATCCTCGGCGCTGACCGCCCCCCTGGCGAAAAGGTCGAACAGGGCCTGGTCGAAGGTCTGCATGCCCAGATCCCGGGAACGGGTCATGACATCCTTGATCTCGTCCAGACGCCCCTGGAGGATCAGGTCGGAAATCAATGGGGAATTGAGCATGATCTCCACCGCCGGGACACGGCCCTTGCCATCCAGTCTGGGCAGCAGGCGCTGGGAAATGATGGCCCGCAGGTTGAGGGACAGGTCCAGCAGCAGCTGCTCGCGCCGTTCCTTGGGGAAGAAGCTGAGGATGCGATCCAGGGTCTGGTTGGCGTTGTTGGCGTGGATGGTGGACAGGCACAGGTGGCCCGTCTCGGCGTAGGCCATGGCGTACTGCATGGTCTCCCGGTCACGGATCTCGCCGATCATGATCACATCCGGCGCCTGGCGCAGGGTGTTCTTCAGGGCGGCCTCCCAGTTCTCCGTATCCATGCCCACTTCCCGCTGGGTGACGATGCTCTGGCCATGGGTATGCACATACTCGATGGGATCTTCCACCGAGACGATGTGTTCCTGGGCGTTCTGGTTGCGGTAGCCCACCATGGCGGCCAGGGTGGTGGACTTGCCCGAGCCGGTGGCGCCGCAGACGATGATCAGCCCCCGGGGCATCATGGTGATGTCCTTCAGGTTCATGGGCAGATTCAGGTCTTCCAGCTTGGGTATCTGGGTATTGATATGGCGCAGCACCACGCCGGTGCGGCCCTGCTGCTGGAACACGTTCACCCGGAAGCGACCCACCTCGTCCACGTGGATGGCGAAGTTGCACTCATGGGTCGCCTCGAATTCCTTCTGCTGGCGCTCGCTCATCAGGGCCTTGGCCAGCAGGCTGGTGTCCGTGGGCGTGAGGGTCTGGTTGGAGATGGGCGACACCTTGCCGTTCAGCTTGATGGCGGGCGGGAAGCCGGCGGTCAGAAACAGGTCGGAGGCCTTGCGCATGACCATGAAGCGCAGCCACTCGTGGACGTGAGCCAGGGTGTTCATATCGGCCTCGCTTCAGAACATGTCTTTGTTGACGGCCACGGCGCGGGCCTCCTGAGGCGCGATGACGTTGCGCCGCACCAGTTCGGTCAGGCCCTGGTCCAGGGTCTGCATGCCCATGTTCTGGCCGGTCTGAATGGAGGAATACATCTGGGCGATCTTGTTTTCCCGGATCAGGTTGCGGATGGCGGGGGTGCCGATCATGATCTCGTGCACCGCCACCCGGCCGCTGCCGTCCTTGCGCTTCAGCAGGGTCTGGGAAATGACCGCCCGGATGGATTCGGAGAGCATGGAGCGGACCATCTCCTTTTCCGCGGCGGGGAAGACGTCCACCACCCGGTCGATGGTCTTGGCGGCGGAAGAGGTGTGCAGGGTGCCGAACACCAGGTGGCCGGTCTCCGCCGCCGTGAGGGCCAGGCGGATGGTTTCCAGGTCCCGCATTTCACCCACCAGGATCACGTCCGGGTCTTCCCGCAGGGCGGAGCGCAGGGCCTGGGCGAAGCCATGGGTATGGGGACCCACCTCCCGCTGGTTGATCAGGCACTTCTTGCTCTTGTGCACGAATTCGATGGGATCCTCGATGGTGAGGATGTGGCTGAACTGGTTCTCGTTGACATAGTCCACCATGGCCGCCAGGGTGGTGGACTTGCCGGAACCGGTAGGCCCCGTGACGATGACCAGGCCCCGTGGATTCTCCGAAATCTCCTTGAAGATCTTCGGCGCCTCCAGCTCCTCCAGGGTGAGCACCACGCTGGGAATGGTCCGGAACACCGCGCCGGCCCCCCGCTCCTGGTTGAAGGCGTTCACCCGGAAGCGGGCCACGTCCCGGAGTTCGAAGGAGAAATCCACCTCCAGGAACTCTTCGTAAACCTTGCGCTGGGCATCGCTCATGATGTCGTACACCATGGCGCGCACTTCCTGGTTGGAGAGGGCCGGGACGTTGATGCGGCGGATATCGCCATGGACCCGGATCATGGGAGGCAGTCCCGCGGACAGATGCAGATCGGACGCCTTGTTCTTGACTGAGAAAGCAAGAAGCTCGGAAATTTCCATTATAATTCCCTGAGTTACGTGATTTTCCTAGGGAGTTCGGCCCATTATGGGCGCAATCGCCGCCGCCTTGCAAGCTTGCAAAAACCGCATTTCCGGGGCGTGCAGGCAGGCAGGCAGGGATGCATCCTGCGCGACTCTCCTGGCAGTTAGCAAGACCTTTCCCGAGTCAGCCATCCGCGAGGCCTGGGCGGCCGGTCAACGGTGCTTCGGCGAAAGTTACGTCCAGGAGGCCCTGGGCAAGATGGATGGCCTGGCCGATCTGCCCATCGAGTGGCACTTCATCGGCCCCTTGCAAAGCAACAAGACCCGCCCCGTGGCGGAACGCTTCGCCTGGGTCCATGGCGTCGAGCGGGAAAAAATCGCCCGGCGCCTGTCCGAGCAGCGGCCGAACCACCTGCCCCCCTTGCAGGTCTGCATCCAGGTCAACGTCAGCGGCGAGGCCAGCAAGCATGGCGCCGCCCCCGGCGAAGCCCTGGAACTGGCCCGGTCGGTGGCTGGCTTGCCGGCCCTGAAGCTGCGGGGCTTCATGGCCATCCCCGAGCCCTCGCCGAACCCGGATGTGTTGCACGCCCGTTTCCGGACACTGGCGAACCTGCTGGCCAGGGCCCGCCAGATGGGACTGGAGATGGATACGCTGTCCATGGGCATGTCCGCCGATATGGAAAGCGCGATCGCGGAAGGCTCGACCCTGGTCCGGGTGGGAACGGCTATTTTCGGTGTGCGCCCGTACACAAAGGAAGAAACAGCATGAAATTGGGATTCATCGGCGGCGGCAACATGGCGGCCGCCATTGTGGGCGGATTGTTGCGCAAGGGTTTTCGTGCCGTGGACATCATGGTGGCCGAACCCGTCGCCGAACGCCGGGCATGGCTGGTCCGGGAGTTCGGCGTCGGCGTGGAGGAAAGCGCGGCCGCCAGTCTGAAGTCCGACGTCATCGTCCTGGCGGTCAAGCCCCAGCAACTGCGGGAAGTCCTGGCCTCGGTGCCGGCCCTGGAAGCAAGGCAGCTGGTGTTGTCCGTGGCTGCGGGCGTGCGCGCCGCCGACATCGGCCGCTGGCTCAAGGGCCATGCCGCCGTGGCCCGGGCCATGCCCAACACCCCTGCCCTGGTGGGGGAAGGGGCCACCGGCCTGTTCGGGCTGCCCGGCGTGAGCCCGGAACAGCGGGAGTGGGCCAGCCGGGTCATGGAGGCGGTGGGCACGGTGGTTTGGGTGGAGGATGAAACCTTGATCGACGCGGTGACCGCCATCTCGGGCAGCGGCCCCGCCTACGTCTTTTATTTCATCGAGGCCCTGGAACAGGCGGGCATCGACCTGGGCCTGCCCGCCGAAACCGCCCGCCTGCTGACGCTGCAAACCTTCCTGGGGGCCTCCACCCTGGCCATGGGGGATACCGCGCCGCCGGCCGAACTCCGGGCACGGGTCACCTCCAAGGGCGGCACCACGGAACGGGGCATCCAGGCCCTGGTGGACGGTGGCGTCCAGGCCGCGATCCTCCGGGCGGCCCGGGCAGCAGCCGACCGCGCCCGGGAAATGGGTGATCTCCTGGGGAAGGCGTGATGCTGATCGACGCCCTGCAATTTCTGCTGCGCACCAGCCTGGATCTGCTGGCCTGCGCCTTCTTCCTGCGTTTCTGGATGCAATGGGCCCGGGTGCCCGCCCATAACCCGTTCTCCCAGTTCCTGATGAAGGTGACAGATTTCGCGGTACGCCCCCTGCGCAGGGTGGTTCCGGGTTTGTTCGGCCTGGACTGGGCCAGCCTGCTGCTGCTCTTCGGCACGGAATTGCTGTTGATAATGGCCCTGCACTGGCTGATGAGCTACCCCTTCGCCGCGGCGGGCATCCAGGTCCTGCCCGGTTTTCTGCTCCTGGGGCTTGCGGCCTCGATACGGCTGGTCCTGTACGTATTGATGGGGCTCATCATCCTGCAGGCCATCCTGTCCTGGGTGAACCCCTTCTCGCCCCATGCGCCGGTGTTCTATGCCCTGGCCCGGCCCGTGCTGGCCCCGTTCCAGAAAATCATCCCGCCCCTGGGGGGCGTGGATGTGGCGCCCATCGCGGCCCTGATCGTCATCCAGTTGATCCAGATCGTTCCCGTGGCGGCACTGGAGCGAGCGGGCCGCGGTCTGGTGTGGTGATACCCTGCCTGCGGGCCAGCGCCGCCGGCGCGGAAATCAGCATTCATGTCCAGCCCGGCGCCTCCCGGACGGAAATCGCCGGGCTGCACGGGGATGCCATGAAGGTCCGCATCCAGGCCAGGGCGGTGGAAGGCGCCGCCAATGAGGCTTTGTTGAATTTCATCGCCGGCGCTCTTGGCGTAGCCCGCCGGGAGGTTAAAATCCTGCGCGGTGAGAAATCCCGCCGGAAGGTTATTGAGGTCCGCCTGCCGGAGGAAGATGTAGTGCAAATATTGTCGCGACTGATGATGACGGCCACGGTGGGAGAAAATTCATGAATTTCGGGCTGGAAAGCGGGATTTCCCGGTTCAAGAACCGGCGCGATCGCCTGGTGAAGGTCATCGGCGACTTCAAGGAGTGGATAGAGCACTACACGGAATTCGAGCCCGAACTGCTGCTGCGCATCTTCGACCTGACGGAGAACCTGAAGCGGGACCGCCTGATGCTGGCCTTCGTGGCGGAGTTCAGCCGGGGCAAGACGGAACTGATCAACGCCCTGTTCTTCTCCGATTTCAAGCAGCGCCTGCTGCCTTCGGACGCCGGCCGCACCACCATGTGCCCCACGGAGATCTATTACGAGCCCGGCAGCGAACCTTATATCCGCCTGCTGCCCATCGAGACCCGTTTCCGGGACGACAGCATCACCGGCCTGAAGCGCCTGCCGGTGGAATGGAACACCGTCAAGCTGGACGTGAGCGACCCCAACGCCATGACCACCGCCCTGCGCAAGCTGGCGGAGACCAAGGTGGTGTTCAAGGTGGAAGCCCGGGCCCTGGGGTTGTGGGACGAGAACGACCCCAACCTGTCCTACATGGTGAAAGACCAGGACCGGGTGGAGATTCCCGCCTGGCGCTACGCCATGATCAACTATCCCCATCCCCTGCTGGAATCCGGCCTGGCCATCCTGGACACCCCGGGCCTGAACGCCATGGGGGCGGAACCGGAACTGACCCTTTCCGCCATTCCCAATGCCCATGCCCTGCTGTTCCTGCTGGCCACGGACACGGGGGTGACCCAGTCCGATTACGAGATCTGGAGCAAGCTGGTGTCCAAGCATGCCGGCCAGCACTACGCGGTGCTGAACAAGATCGACATGCTCTGGGACGACCTCAAGACCCCGGAGGAGATCGGCCGCACCATCCAGCGCCAGATCGAGTCCACCGCCACCCAGCTGAGCATTTCCCCGTCCAGCGTGCTGGCCATTTCCGCCCAGAAGGCCCTGGTGGGCCGGCATCCAGGCCCTGGAAGTGCTGCTGGCCCGGGAGATCATCCCTTCCCGGGAAAAGATCATGCGGGAATCCGTGATGCGCGAGATGGGCCCCCTCATCAACGAGGCCCGGGAGACGGCCTACCAACGCATCATGGCTGCCCACCAGAGCCTGCATGACCTGCAGGCCCTGTCCGGCAAGAACCAGCAGATCATCGGCCAGCTGCGGGAAAAGATGCTGGCGGACAAGCAGAACTACGAAGTGACCATGCGCAACTTCAACGTCACGCGCAAGCTCATCGGCGATCAGGGCCAGGAACTCCTCTCCCACCTGGAGGAACCGCGCCTGGAAAAGATCATCAAGGAATCCATGATGGATATCAGCGGCAGCTGGACCACCGCCGGCCTGATCAAGGGCATGCAGACCCTGATCCAGCGCATGGCGGCGGAGTTCGATTTCGCCAGCAGTCAATGCGCCAATATCACCCAGCTGCTGAACACGGCCTACCAGCGCTTCCACGAGGTCCATGGCCTGGAGGAGGCGGATCCGCCCCTGCTGAACCTCAGCCGCTATCGGGGCCGCCTGGACGAACTGATGGTGAGCACCGAGGAATTCTGCGCCGATCCACTGAACATCATGCTGGAAAAGCGCTTCATGATTAAGAAGTTCTACATCGCCCTGGTGGCCCAGGCGCGTATCGTCTTCCAGCAGGTGCAGATCGAAACCGAGACCTGGCTGCGCCTCACCCTGGACCCCATCGTGGCCCGCATCCACGAACACAAGGCCCAGCTGGAACGCCGCCTGGAGAACCTCAACAAGGTGCACGCCAACCTGGGCTCCCTGCAGGAACGCAGCGCGGTGGTCAACAACGAGATCATCAAGCTGCGCCACCAGCTGGAGGTCATCGAAGGCATCGTCAAGGAATTCTCCATGCTCACCGGCCTGCCGGTGCGCCCCCTGGAGCAACTGGGGGCCCCGGCCGACACCAAGGCCTGAGCACCGCCCGCCCCCCTGGTGGAGGCCGCGCCTAGAGCAGGATGATGTCGTACTGCTCCTGGGTGAACAGGCTTTCCACCTGGAGCGAGATGGGCTTGCCGATGAAATCCGAAAGCTGGGCCAGGCTCTGGGATTCCTCGTCCAGAAACAAATCGATCACACCCTGGGACGCCATGACGCGAAATTCCCGCGCATTGAACTGGCGCGCTTCCCGCAGCAGTCCCCGCAAAATCTCGTAGCAGGTGGTCTGGGCGGTCTTGATCTGGCCCCGGCCCTGGCAGGTGGGGCAGGCCTCGCACAGCACGTGGCTGAGGCTCTCCCGGGTACGCTTGCGGGTCATCTCCACCAGACCCAATGAAGTGAAGCCGTTGATGGTCATGCGGGTGCGGTCCCGGGCCAGGGCCTTGGTCAGCTCCGCCAGCACGGACTCCTTGTGCTCCGTGCTGTCCATGTCGATGAAATCCAGGATGATGATGCCGCCCAGGTTCCTGAGCCGCAGCTGGCGGGCGATGGCCTGGGCCGCCTCCAGGTTGGTCTTGAAGATGGTCTCGTCGAAACTGCGGCCCGAGACGAAGCCCCCCGTATTCACGTCGATGGTGGTGAGGGCCTCGGTCTGGTCGATGATCAGGTAGCCGCCGGACTTCAGGTCCACGCGCCGGCCCAGGGCCCGCTCGATCTCATCCTCCACGCCATACAGGTCGAACAGGGGCCGCTCCGCCATGTAGTGGCTCACCTTGTCCGCCACGTTGCGGGTGAATTCCTCGGCGAAGCCCTTCATGCGCACGTAGGTCTCCCGGGAATCCACCAGGATGCGGTCGGTCTCCGTGGTGGAAAAATCCCGCAGCACCCGGTGGGCCAGGTCCAGTTCCTGGTAAATGGCGGCCGGCGCGGGGGTGTTCTCGGAGCGGGCCTGGATGGCGTCCCACAGGGCATGCAGGTACTCCACGTCCGCGGCCAGTTCGGATTCCTCCGCCATGTTCGCCATGGTGCGGATGATGAAGCCCCCCGTGCCATTCTCCGGCAGCAGTCGGTTCAGGCGGTCCCGCAACAACTCCCGCTCCGCCTCGTCCTCGATCTTCTGGGAGATGCCGATGCGGGTCTCCTGGGGCAGGTAAACCAAAAAGCGGCCCGCCATGCTGATCTGGGTGGACAGCCGCGCGCCCTTGGCGCCGATGGGATCCTTGATGACCTGCACCAGGATGCTCTGGCCCTCGTGCAGCACCTTCTCGATGGGACGGGGGCAGTTGTCGCATCGGGCTTCCACGATATCCCCCACGTGGAGGAACGCTGCCCGGTCCAGGCCGATGTCCACAAAGGCGGACTGCATGCCGGGCAGCACCCGGGACACCTTGCCCAGGTAGACGTTGCCGACAAGGCCGAGCTGGCTGCTGCGCTCGATGTGCAATTCCTGGACAGCGCCCAGGTAGATCACCGCGACCCGGGTTTCCTGGGGCGTGACGTTGATGAGGATTTCTTCACTCATGGCGCGAATGCTGAAAGTTGGCAGTCGTCAGTCAGCGGCGAAGGTGCCGCGAACTCACGACTGACGACTCAAGGGGCTAGATCACCTCGAAGCCCACCTCCCGCAGCAATTGGGCCGTCTCGTGCAACGGAAGCCCCATGACGCCGGAATAGCTGCCCGCCAGGTATTCGATGAACAGGGCCGCGCGGCCCTGGATGCCATAGCCGCCGGCCTTGTCGAAGGGCTCGCCGCTGGCGACATAGGCCGCGATTTCCGCATTGGACAACGTCTTGAACGTCACCAGGCTCTCGCTCAGGGCCACCTTGACCTGCCCCTGGTGGGCCGCAGCCACCGCGGTGAGGACCGTATGGGTGCGGCCGGAATAGAGGCGCAGCATGGCGACGGCCTCCTCGGTGTTGGCCGGCTTGCCCAGTATCCGGCCGTCCAGGGTCACGGTGGTATCGGCCGCCAGGATGGGCCAGTGGGGCAAATGGCGTACCTGCTGGGCCACGATGCCCGCCTCCACCTTCAGGCGCGCCAGGCGCAATACGTAATCCATGCCCGGCTCCTCCGCCAGGGGCGTTTCGTCCACATCGCAGCGGTCCGGGCTGGTACGCAAGGGCAGCACCATGGGACTCAGGCCCACCTGGCGCAACAACTCCAGCCGGCGAGGACTTTGGGAAGCAAGGTAGAGATTACGGGTCATATTTTTTCCATTGTCCGCTATTTTGCCGCCGGAATTTCACGCCATCTTCGCCACCCAAGGCCGCCATGGGCCTGGCGGGGGGCCGGGGAGGATGAGGCCCCAAACTGGCGACCGGGGCGTGATGCTGCGCTGAACAATCCGGGTCAGTCCCTGTGGTAGGGGTGATTGTGCAACAGGCTGACCGCCCGGTAGACCTGCTCCGCCACCAGCACCCGCGCCAGGGCGTGGGGCAGGGTCAGACGGGACAGTGCCAGCGTGCATTCCGCCCGGCCCAGCAGGTCCGGGGCCAGGCCGTCGGCGCCGCCGACCACCAGCACCGTGTCCTTGCCCGACTCCAACCAGCGGGCCAGCATATCCGCCAGCTCCCGGGTACTGACCTGGCGGCCATGCTCGTCCAGGGCCACCAGACGGCTGCCGGCAGGGATTTTCTCCTGCAGGCGCGCCGCCTCGATGCTCTTGATCGCGTCGGCGGACTGGCCGGAACGCTTCTCCGGCTTCACGGTCACCAGGGTCATGCGTGCCTCCCGGGGCAGGCGCTTGAGGTATTCCGCCGTGGCCTCCTCCGCCCAGCCGGGCATCTTGTCGCCCACCGCCAGCAGGGTGAGCTTCATGGCAACAGCCCCTGCACGGCGGTGGCTTCCCGCTCCGGCGCGAACAAGGGGGCCCGTATCGCGCACTGGGTGGCCAGGTGGTGATAGAAAGCCGCATCCGTCTCGGCGCGAAGCATCAGCTCCGCCAGGGCCCGTTCGTCCCCCGTCGGGAAGTAGCCGGCATAGTCCCGGCCCAGCATGCCCACATTGCCCGGGATGCGCGAGGCCAGCACCGGCGTGGCGGCGGTGACGGCCTCGCAGATCACGTTGGCCCCGCCCTCCATGAGGGAAGGCACCACCAGCAGGTGACTACGGGCGATGCGCCTGCGGGTCTGGCCGTGGGGAAGGCTGCCCAGCCACCGCCAGCGGGGTTCGTTCCGTTCCAGGCCCTCCGCCTCGGCGGCCAGGCCTGCCTGCAGCTCGCCGCCGATGTGCCACAGGCGGATGCGGCTGCCGGCAGGCAGATACCGCAAAGCCAGGGCGGCCCGGAACGGATCCTTTTCGTCCCGCAGATGGGCCACTACCCCCACGCTGAAATGGCGCGACGGCCGGGGCCGGGGCACCGGGGTGGGCGCTGATTGATGGATCACAACCGTCTTGTGCCTGTAGACCTCGGGCAATTCCGCCACGCCCTCGTCCTGCAAGACAACCAGTTTATGGGCCAGCTTCAGGGATAACTGGGCATCCGTGTCGAAGCGGATGTCCCGGTACAGGTCCGTGCCCGTAAGCACCACGATGAGGCGCCGCTCGGGATGAGCCCGGGCGAAGCGGGCAATGGAGGCATGGCTGCGGCGGGCATGCAAGGCGATCATGGCCTGGGCGGCGGTCATGCCGTCCCAACCCGTGGCCATG
>CAZREY010000041.1:1470-12184 GCA_964599015.1 uncultured Thiobacillus sp. | reverse complement strand
TCCTGCGTGGTGCGCGGCTCCGGCCGGGCCCTGGAGGAAATGGACCGTCTGGCCACGGTGTTCACCAACGATTGATCCTCGGTCGCAAGCCGCAAGTGGAGAGTGGCAAGTCGCGAACGGGCGGGCCACTAGCCGCTCGCCACTAGCCACTCGCCCACAACCATGTCCCGCGCCCCCCAGGCCCCCCTCTTCGTCCGGGAGATGGGCCTGCCCGCCCGTTTCGGGCTGTACGTGCTCTTCAGCCTCCTCATCGCCGCAATCGATACCCGCTACGCCGCCCTGCACGAGATGCGCAACGGCCTCAATGCCCTGTTGCACCCGCTGCGCGTCGGCCTGGCCATGCCCTGGGACTGGGCCCGGGAAGCCGGGGGGTTCTTCGTCACCCATGGGGAGCTGCATGTGGAGAACGCGCGCCTGCAACGGGAGCGGGAACGTTTGCTGATCCTGCAGCAGGACCGCCAGAACCTGGCCGCCGAGAATGCCCGCCTGCGCAGCCTGCTGGCCCTGCCGGACCGTCCCGGCGTGAATCCGGTGGCGGCGGAAATCCTCCAGGTGGCGGCGGACCCCTTTTCCCGCAAGGTCGTCATCAACAAGGGGGAGGCCCAGGGACTGACGCCCGGACGGCCGGTGATCGACGGGGCGGGCCTGGTGGGCCAGGTCACCCGGGTCTTCCCCTATAGCGCCGAGGTCACCCTGCTGACGGACCGGGACCAGGGCGCGCCGGTGCAGAACCTGCGCAACGGCCTGCGGCTCATCGTCTTCGGCACGGGGGCGGACAATCTGCTGGAAGTGCGCTTCCTGGACATGCACGCGGACATCAAGGCGGGGGACTGGCTCTACACTTCCGGCATCGACGGTGTCTATCCCGCCGGCATCCCCGTGGCCCAGGTGGTGCGCACCGAGCCGCCCCGCCACACGCCTTTCGCCAAGGCCCTCTGCCGCCCCGCGGGCGGGGTGGGGCGATACCGGCATGTGTCCGTGCTCAGTTTCCGCGGGGCCCCGGAAGGGACCCGTCCAGCGGTATCCCCCGCCGCCGGACCCAAGCCATGACCAGCCGCCTCGCCAAACCGGACAAATCCTTCCTGCCCAAGGGCGCGGAACTGGCCGTCCCCCCCAGCCGGGCCAAGGTGCTCGCCCTGCTGGGCGTGGGTCTGGCCCTGAATCTGTCCCCCTGGCCGGACAGCGTCAACTGGCTGGTACCGGATTTCGCCCTCATGGTCCTGCTTTACTGGAACATCCGCATGCCCCGCTTCGCCGGTCTGGGCATGGCCTTCCTGCTTGGGCTGCTGGTGGATGTGATCCGGGGCCTGCACATGGGCCTGAACGCCCTGGCCTACTGCGCCGCCGCCTTCGTGGTGCTGCTGCTGCAACGGCGCCTGGAGAATTTCGACGTGCCGCGGCAGAACCTGCATCTGGTGCCTCTCCTGGTGGGCAAGGAAGCCCTGGTGCTCACTTTGGGCCTCATGTTCGGCCATGGCGAGGCAGACTGGCGCTGGCTGGCGGGGGGCGTCCTGGCGGCCCTGTTGTGGACGCCCATGGCCTGGCTGCTGGACCGGCTGACGGGGCGGCCGGTGGAAGCCCCTACCGAATAAGGCATGCGCCCGCGCCTGATCAACCCGGAAGAGGAGTTCCGGCGCTACCGCCGGCGCATGGAGATCGCCGGCATCGCGGTGCTGGTCATGCTCGTGGGCCTGTTTGGCCGCTTCGTGTGGCTGCAGGTGGTCAAGTACGACCGCTACCATGCCCTGGCGGAAAACAACCGCATCGCCCTGGTGCCGGCGCCTCCGTCCCGGGGGGTGGTGTACGACCGCATGGGCACGGTATTGGCCCACAACTATTCCGCCTACACCCTGGAAGTCACTCCGTCCAAGGCGGGCAAGCTGGATGAAGTCATCGACCGGCTTTCGGAAATCGTGACCATCGACGCGGCGGACCGCAAGCGCTTCAGGAAGCTGCTGGCGGAAAGCAAGAACTTCGAGAGCATTCCCCTGCGCAACCAGCTCTCCGAGGAGGAGGCGGCCCGCTTCGCCGTCAATCGCTACCGCTTCCCCGGGGTGGACGTGAAGGCCCGTCTGTTCCGCCAGTATCCCTTCGGCGAGAGCTTCGCCCATGTGGTGGGCTACATCGGCCGCATCGGCCAGCGGGACGAGGAGCGCCTGGAGGCGGAGGGCCTGGCCGCCAATTACAAGGGCAGCGACCACATCGGCAAGCTGGGCATCGAGGCCAGCTACGAGAAGTGGCTCCACGGCCGCACGGGCATCGAAAAGGTGGAAACGGATTCCGGCGGCCGGGCGGTGCGGGTCCTTTCCCGCACCGCCCCCGTGTCGGGCCACAACCTGTGGCTGCACCTGGATTCCCGCCTGCAGCAGGTGGCGGAGCGGGTGTTCGGCGACTACCGGGGCGCCCTGGTGGCCCTGGACCCCCGCAACGGCGGGGTGCTGGCCCTGGTGTCCAAGCCGGGCTTCGATCCCAACCTGTTCATCGACGGCATCGACCTGGCCACCTGGAACGAGCTCAACGACGCCTTCGAGCGCCCCCTCATCAATCGGGCCCTGCGGGGCATCTACCCGCCGGGGTCCACCATCAAGCCCTTCATGGGTCTGGCGGGACTGGAGCTGGGGGTGCGCAAACCGGGCGACACCATCGCCGATCCGGGGTATTACAGCCTGCCCGGCAGCAGCCACCGCTACCGGGACTGGAAGAAGGACGGCCATGGCATGGTGGACCTGAAGAAATCCATCACCGTGTCCTGCGACACCTATTACTACGGCCTGGCCCGGGACATGGGCATCGAGCGCATGGTCGGCTTCCTGGGCCAGTTCGGCTTCGGCCAGAGGAGCGGCGTGGACCTGGACGGCGAACTATCCGGCCTGCTGCCCACACCGGCGTGGAAGCAGCGCCGCTTCAAGCAGCCCTGGTGGCCGGGGGAAACGGTGATCGCCGGCATCGGCCAGGGCTACATGCTCACCAGCCCCATGCAACTGGCGGTGGCCACCATGGCCCTGGCCAATGACGGGATGCTGTACAAGCCCCAGCTGGTCCGCGCCTGGCGGGACCCCGTCAGCGGCAAGGTAAGCCATGCCGCGCCCCAGGTCATGGGCAAGATCCCCCTCTCGCCCCGCAACCTGCAACTGGTGCGGGAGGCCATGATCGATGTCATGCTGCCCGGCGGCACGGCGGCGGGCGCGGGGGCCGGCGCGCCCTACCTGATCGCCGGCAAGACCGGCACCGCCCAGGTGAAGAGCATCAAGCAGGGGGCCCGCTACGACGAGCACCGCACCGCGGCCCACCATCGCGACCATGCCCTGTTCATCGCCTACGCCCCCGCGGACAACCCAAAGATCGCCCTGGCGGTGATGGTGGAAAACGGCGGCCACGGCGGCTCCACCGCCGCGCCCATCGCCCGCAAGGTCATGGATTACTGGCTGCTGGGCAAGCTGCCCGCCCTCTCCGTGTCGGAGGAGGGGGCGGCGGAAACCGTGGAAGCCGTCGAAGAGGCGGAAGACAGCGGGCCGTCCGACGACACGGCATCGTCCAGTATCCTTCCGGAGGACTCGCCATGATCACCCGCCTGCTCAAGCGCCTGTTCGCCCACCTGGATGGGCCCCTCATGGGTCTGCTGGCCTTGCTGCTGCTGGTCAGCGCTGCCACCGTGTTCAGCGCTTCCAGCGGCAATACGGACAAGATGCTGGCCCATCTGGTCAACATGGGCATCGCCCTGGGGGCCCTGTTCCTGGTGTCCCATCTGCCCCCCCAGCGCCTGATGCAGTTCGCCGTGCCGGCCTATGTGCTGGGCGTGTTCCTGCTCCTGGGCGTGGCCCTGTTCGGCGTGGTGGTGAACGGCTCCCGCCGCTGGCTGGACCTGGGGGTGACCCGCATACAGCCCTCCGAGCTCATGCGCCTGGCCGTGCCCATGATGCTGGCCTGGTACTTCCACTACAAGCAGGCCACGCTGGGCAGCAAGGACTTCCTCGTGGCGGGGGCGTTGCTGATCCTGCCGGTGGGGTTCATCGCCAGGCAGCCTGATCTGGGCACGTCCCTGCTGATCACCGCTTCCGGCTTCTACGTGCTCTATCTGGCGGGCCTGTCCTGGAAGGTGCTGGCGGGGGGGGCCGTGGCCCTGACCGCCGCCCTCCCCCTGGCGTGGAACTACCTGCTCCACGACTACCAGCGACAGCGCGTCATGACCCTCATCGACCCCATGTCCGACCCCCTGGGGGCGGGCTACCACATCATCCAGTCCACCATAGCCGTGGGCTCCGGCGGCATGGCGGGCAAGGGCTGGATGGGGGGCACCCAGACTCACCTGGATTTCCTGCCGGAACGCAGCACCGACTTCATCTTCGCCGTGTATTCCGAGGAATTCGGTCTGGTGGGCAACCTGTTCCTGCTGCTGCTCTACGGCGCCATCATCGGCCGGGGCCTGTGGCTGGCGGCCAGCGCCCCCACCCTGTTCAGCCGCCTGCTGGCCGGCGCCATCGTGCTGACCTTCTTCACCTATGCCTTCGTCAACATGGGCATGGTGTCCGGCATCCTGCCCGTGGTGGGGGTGCCCCTGCCCCTGGTGAGCTACGGCGGCACGTCCATGCTCACCGTGTTGCTGGGATTCGGCATCCTGATGAGTCTTGCGACCCACAAAAAACTTGTAAAAACATAGTGGATACGCGCTAGACTTGGAGCGTCTTGTAATGATTTGCCGGCCCCGGCCGCCGATCCGCTTATGAAGTCCTTCCGTCCGCGCCTTCCCATCCTAGTCCTGGCCGTCAGCGCCTACCTGGCCGGTTGCGGCACCACGCACCACACCACCCAGGACACACCGAAGAAGGCCGAGAGCAAATCCGCCTCGGTGCAGCCTCCCTACAAAGGCGGCGGCTACTACAAGGACGATGGCCCGGGCCTGAACCCCCCCGACAATCTGGGAGCCGTCCCCGACGCCGTGCCCCGGGACGAGCCGCTGCACGCCTTCGCCAACAACCCCTACAAGGTGCTGGGCAGAAGTTATCGGCCCATGACCTCCAACGTGGGCTACAAGCAGGACGGCAAGGCCTCCTGGTACGGGCGCAAGTTCCATGGCAAGCCCACCTCCTCCGGCGAGCCCTACGACATGTACGCCATGACCGCGGCCCATCCCGTCCTGCCCATTCCCAGCTACGCCCGGGTGACCAACGCGGAGAACGGCAAGAGCGTGGTGGTGCGCATCAACGACCGGGGCCCGTTCCACAACAACCGCCTCATCGACCTGTCCTACACCGCCGCCTACAAGCTGGATGTGCTGAAGGGCGTCACCCCCGTCACCGTGGAGGCGGTGCTGCCCGAGAGCGCCCCCAGCTCCTTCGCGGTCCAGGCCGCCGAGGAGGTGGTGGAGCCCGCCACCGAGCCCGTCACCATGGCCGCCATGCCGGCGCCCGAGATTCAGGCCGCCGAGCCCACCGAGGCGGCCGCCGTCGCGGAGGCCGACCAGCCGTCGGTGGCCTACTACCTGCAACTAGGCGCCTTCTCCAGCCAGGCCCGGGCCAACGATCTGCTGGACCGGGTCACCGCGCGTCTGTCCCGCGACTTCCCAGGCGTGCTGCGCCTGGCCGTGGAGGGCATGTACAAGGTCCAGGCCGGGCCCTTCGCCACCCCCGAGGCGGCGGACCAGGCGGCCGTCCTGCTGCGGGATGAAATGGGATTGAAGACCTTCAAGGTGGTGAGCGACTCGCGCTCCGCCGGCGCCGGGACGTCCGCCCCGGTCCAGCCGTTCATGGCCGCCGCCCCGGCATCGGGCCTGTATCTGCAATTGGCCGCCGTATCCTCCCCCGCCGCGGCCGAGGCCCTGGGCCATCGCCTCAAGGCGAAATACGGCGCGGAACTTCCTGGTCTGGCCCAAGTCCAGTCCGGCAGCCTGTACAAAGTGCAGGCGGGTCCGTTTGCCTCGCCCGCCGCCGCGGCGCGGCTCAGCCTGGCCTACCAGCAGGATTTCGGCGTCAAGCCCTATCAGGTTGCGCGCTGACGCGCAGGCCACGGGCCAGTCCCGTCGCCGCGCCGGCCTTCAGGCCGGGAGGCGCCTTTTTTACAATCCGTCTTCAGCCCCATACCTGGAATCGACCTGCCCATGAATGTGTTTGCCAAGCTGTCCGCCGCTCTTGTCCTTTTCTGTGCACTGACCGCCCAGGCGGCCCTGCCCATCCCCCCCGCGCCCCAACTCAACGCCCGGGCCTGGCTGCTCATGGATACCGCCAGCGGCCTGCCCCTGGCGGAAAAGGACGCGGATGCCCGGGTGGAGCCGGCCTCCCTCACCAAGCTCATGACCGCCTACCTGAGTTTCGCCGCCCTCAAGGAAGGCCGGCTGAAGCCGGACCAGGCCTTGCCGGTGTCGGAGAAGGCTTGGCGCGCCGAAGGCTCCCGCATGTTCCTGGAGCCCACCAAGCCGGCGAAGGTGGAGGACCTGCTGCGGGGCATGATCATCCAGTCCGGCAATGATGCCTGCATCGTCCTGGCGGAGGCCATCGCCGGCTCCGAGGAAGGCTTCGTGTCCATGATGAACCAGATGGCCAAGCGCCTGGGCATGACCGGCACCCGCTTCCAGAACAGCACCGGCCTGCCCCACCCGGAGCACTACACCACCGCCCGGGACCTGTCCCGTTTGGCCTCGGCCCTGATCAACGGCTTCCCCGAGCACTACAGGCTCTACGCGCAAAAGGATTTCACCTACAACGGCATCCGCCAGCCCAACCGCAACCGCCTGCTGTACATGGACCCCAGCGTGGACGGCGTGAAAACGGGGCATACGAACAGCGCCGGCTACTGTCTCATCGCCTCGGCCCAGCGGGACCGGCGCCGCCTGTTGTCCGTGGTGCTGGGCACCGGTTCCGACACCGCCCGCGCCATGGAAAGCCAGAAGCTGCTGAACTATGGCTTCCAGTTCTTCGAGACCGTGAAGCTCTATCCCGCCAACAAGGCCGTCTCCAACCTGCGCATCTACAAGGGTGCCAACAGTGAACTTCAGGCGGGGTTCACCCAGGACCTCTACGTCACGGTGCCCCGGGGCACCGCCGGCCGCATCGATGCCAAGCTGGTGACCCAGCAACCCATGCTGGCCCCCGTCCGACGGGGCGCCAAGGTGGGTTCCCTGCGCCTGACGGTGGACGGCGAACTGGTGGGGGACTACCCCCTGCGGGCCCTGCACGACGTGCCCGTGGCCGGCCTCCTGGGCCGGGGCTGGGACAGCCTGCTGCTGATGTTCAAGTAAGGCGGGGAGCGGGAAATGGGTAGTGGGGAGTAGGATTAACCCCACTTCCAACTTCCCACGCGCCACGCCCCAGCATGACCACCGTCTATCTCAACGGCGACTTCCTGCCCCTGGACCAGGCGCGGGTGCCGGTCATGGACCGGGGCTTCCTCTTCGGCGACGGCGTCTACGAGGTCATCCCCGTCTACGATCGCCAGCCCTTCCGCCTGGCGGACCACCTGCGCCGCCTGGGGCAAAGCCTGGCAGGCATCCGCCTGGCCAATCCCCACGATGACGCGCGGTGGGCCGGGTTGATCCGGACCATCATCCAGGCCGCGCCCTGGGCTGACGCGGGCGTGTATCTGCAGGTGACCCGCGGACCCGCGCCCACGCGGGACCACGCCTTTCCCGCCCAGGCGCGGCCCACGGTCTTCATCATGCCCCTGGCCCTGACAGCCCCGCCCGCCGAACTGATAGAACAAGGCGTGGCGGCCATTACCGCCCGGGACAACCGCTGGCTGCGCTGCGACCTGAAGACCACCTCCCTGCTGGCCAACGTGCTGCTGCGCCAGCTCTCCGTGGACGCCGACTGCGCCGAGACCCTCCTGCTGCGGGACGGCTGGCTCACCGAGGGCTCCGCCAGCAGCGTGTTCATCGTGAAGGACGGCGTCATCCTCACGCCGCCGGAGACGCATCTCATGCTGCCGGGCATCACCTACGAGGTGGTGCTGGAACTGGCGAAAAGCCACGCCATGGCCCACGAAGTCCGCCCCGTGAGCGAGGCGGAACTGCGGGACGCCGACGAGGTGTGGATCACCTCCTCCACCAAGGAGGTCATGGCCGTGACCCGACTGGATGGCCGCCCCGTCGGTGACGGCAGGCCCGGCCCCGTGTTCAAACGCATGCTGGCCGCCTACCAGGACTACAAGCGCACCGTCATGCGGGGAGGCAAGGCATGAGCGAGCCGGGCGGCGAAGACACCCTGCTGGAATTCCCCTGCGACTTCCCCATCAAGATCATGGGCAGCCGCACGGACGACTTCACCCAGGTCATGGTGGCCATCGTCCTGCGCCACGCTCCGGACTTCATTGCCGAAACCGTGGAAATGCGCGCCTCCAGCAGCGGCAAATACCTCTCGGTCACCTGCACCATCCGCGCCACCTCCAGGCAGCAGCTGGATGACCTGTACCGGGAGCTCACCGGCCACCCCCTGGTGAAGGTGGTGCTTTGAGTTGGACAGGCCGGAACTGATCCTGCGCCGCCTGGGCCGGGTGGAATACGCCCCCACCCTGGCGGCCATGCAGGACTTCACCGCCGCCCGCACGCCGGACACCCCGGACGAGCTCTGGCTGCTGGAACACCCCCCCGTCTTCACCCTGGGCCAGGCCGGCAGGCGGGAACATCTGCTCGCCGAGACCTTTACCACCCCCATGCCCCCCGAGGGGGACAAGGAACTCTCGGGGCGGCCCAGCGAGTTCCTTGGCGGCATCCCCGTGGTGCCCATCGACCGGGGCGGCCAGGTCACCTACCACGGCCCCGGCCAGGTGGTGGTCTACCTGTTGCTGGACCTGAAGCGCCGGGGCTACGGCGTGAAGGAACTGGTGCGGCGCATGGAGCAGGCCGTCGTCGACCTGCTTGCCGAGGAAGGCATCCGGGGCGAGCGCCTGGCCGGCGCCCCCGGCATCTACGTGGACGGCGCCAAGATCGCCGCCCTGGGCCTGCGGGTGAAGGGGGGCTGCACCTATCACGGCCTGGCCCTCAACGTGGCCATGGACCTGGCGCCCTTCCGGGCCATCAACCCCTGCGGCTATGAGGGGATGGCGGTGACCCAGTTGCGGGCTTTGGGGTCCGGATTGTCGCCGGAGGTGGGGGGCGAGCGTCTGGCGGAGCGGTTGCTGGCCCTGCTGTAGATATCCGGTCGGGGCAGGCGGGTTGCCATGGCCGGGCGAACTCAACAGACTTCGCCTACTTTCCCAGGCAGCAAGCCGGACGGGCATATGACCGACGATGAACTCATAACCTGCACAAAGCCTCCCCCGCCCTTCGCAAGGGCCTTGCTGGAAAAGGACGAAGCGGGGATGGATCAACTGCTTGACCTGTTGTTTGCCTGCCATGCCAAGGTGGACGACACAGAGGATTTGTCGCCCTGGTACGAGTACGAAGTGGCCTGGGATGTGAGGCAGCTATACGAACGTGGCCTGGTTGCACCCGCCCTGCAGCGGATCGCGCCCACGTGGGAGGATGCGATGCGTGTGTCGGAGGAGTGGCTGCACGAATGGCGACACAACTGTGGCGAGTTCGAAAGGTGGCAATGGCGTCGGGATGCGTTCGGTGAGCCGTCGGCCCTGGCGTTTTTCAGGGGGATGATGATCTGCCGTTGCCCCCGGTTGCTGAAGGCCCTGGCGGTACGGTTGCCGTAACCGCCCGGCCTCGCCGTTCCGGCGTCGGCTACGGTGTTGGACGGCTTGAGGCTCCCTCCCGGTCTACGCAAAGGCCCCTTCAACCCAGCACATAAGCCCACAAACCCTGCACCGCATGGATCTCCTGGGCCAGACCGCCGTGCTCGGCCCGGGCATGCTCCAGGCCCTGGAGCTTGAGGGCGTGCTGGCGGCGGCGCAGCTCCCGGTAGGCGTCGCCGGCGGCCTGGCCCAGGTCCGCCGGGATCAGGCCCAGCTCGCCGGCCCGGCGCAATAGGGCGATGTTGCCGATGTTGGCGGTCATCTCCGGATGTTGGGCGGCATGCGCGAGCACCAGGTACTGGACGGCGAATTCGACGTCGACCAGGCCGCCGCGGTCGTGCTTGAGATCGAACAGGCCGCTCGGGTTGGGATGGCCGTCGAGCATCTTCTGGCGCATGGCGAGGACGTCGGCGCGCAGTGTTTCGGGGTCGCGGGGTTGCGCCAGCACGGCGGCGCGGATGACCTCGAAACGTTCGCCGACGCGGCGGTCGCCACAGCAGAAGCGGGCACGGGTCAGGGCCTGGTGTTCCCAGGTCCAGGCCTGGCGGCGCTGGTAATCGTCGAACGCCTCGATGCCACTGACCAGCAGGCCGGCGGCGCCATCCGGACGCAGGCGCAAATCAGTTTCGTAGAGGATGCCGGCGGCGGTCGGCGTGCTCATCCAGGTGTTCAGACGCTTGCCCAGACGGGCGTAGATGTCCTGCGCGTCCGGGTGGTCGTCGTCGTGCAGAAAGACGATGTCGAGGTCGGAGGCGTAGCCGAGCTCGCGGCCGCCCAGCTTGCCGTAGGCGATCACCGCGAACGCCGGTGTCTCCCGGTGACGGCCGGACAGCGACGGCCAGACCAGGTCGAGGGTGGCACCGAGCAGCAGATCGGCCAGATCGGAGAGATGATCGGACAGTTTTTCCACGGTCCACAGCCCGGCCAGATCCTGGGCGAGCAGGCGAAAGGTTTCCGATTGCTTGAAATGGCGCAGTTCGTCCATCGAGCGCTCGACATCGCCCTCGAAGCCGATCAGGCGCTGGCGCAGTTCCTCGCGCGCCCG
>CAZREY010000041.1:0-1460 GCA_964599015.1 uncultured Thiobacillus sp. | reverse complement strand
CCAGGCCCCCAGGCTGAGATCGCGAAACGCGGGCCAGTCGGGCGGCGCCAGCAGCTGGCGACTGTCGAGCAGCCCGTCGAGCAGGTGCGGCTGGCGGACCAGATAGTGGGCGGCCCAGGGACTGGCGCTAAGCAGGCGTGCGAGCTGGCGCAGCGATTGCGGATATTCCTTGAGCAAGGCCAGATAGGGCGCGCGCCGGGCGATGGCTTCGAGCAGGTCGAGGATGCGCGTGAGCGTATCGAGTGCGTTCGGGTAGCCGCCGGCGACCTGGATGAGCGGCGGCAGCAAGCCGTCGAGGGCAGCCTTGTTGCCGGCCGGCAGACTGGCGTAGCGGGCGCCGCCACGGAACGCGAGCAGGCGATCGAGCGCGGCGCCGGCGGTATCCGCGTCGCGGTAGCCGGCCAGCATCAGCCGTTCGCGGGCGTCGTCGGCGGGCAAGTCGCACAGACCGGCCAGGGCATGGCCGGTCTGGTCCTCCTGGGGCGCGCCGAACACCTGTTCGAACTGGCCGGAGACCTTGCGCCGCAACGGATCGAGGCGGGCGCGCAGGTCAAGCCAGTCAGCGAACCCCATGGCCTCGGCGACGCGCCGACGATCATCGTCGCCGGCCGGCAGCATCTGGGTCTGGGCGTCGTCCAGGTATTGCAGGCGATGTTCCAGATTGCGCAGGAAGACATAGGCGGCCTCCAGCTCCTCGGCCTGTTGCTCGGGAATCAGGCCATAGGCGGCAAGCTGGTGCAGCAGGGTACGGGTCGGGCGCATGCGCAGGGAGATGTGCTGGCCACCGCGAATGAGCTGGAAGACCTGGGCGATGAACTCGATTTCGCGGATGCCGCCGGGACCGAGCTTGATGTTGTCGGCCATGTCCTTGCGCGCCACCTCGCGGCGGATCTGGGCGTGCAGGTCGCGCATCGCGCCAAACGCGCCGAAATCCAGATATTTGCGGAAAACGAAGGGAATGCGCAGTTTTTCCAGCTCGGCGATCCGCGATTCGTCGCCGGTGAGCGCGCGCCCCTTGATCCAGGCGTAGCGTTCCCATTCGCGCGCCTGTGTGTAGAAATACTCCTCCAGCATGGCGAAGCTGGACACCAGCGGTCCGGAATCCCCGTAGGGCCGCAGGCGCATGTCGACCCGGAACACGTAACCGTCGCCGGTGTTGTCGTCGAGCGCCTTGATCAGACGTTTGCCGAGCCGGGTGAAGAACTCGAAATTGCCGATCCGGCGCACCGGCCGTTCGGATTCGCCGGGCGCCAGCCCGGTTTCGCCCTCTTCCGGAAAGACGAAGATCAGGTCGATGTCGGACGAGGCGTTCAGCTCGCCGCCGCCCAGCTTGCCCATGCCGACCACGATCAGGCGTTGCGGCCGGCCGGCGGCGTCGAGCGGCTCGCCGTGGGCGGCGGCCAGTTCGCGATGGTGGAATTCCAGCGCCGCGCGCAGCGTTACCTCGGCCAGCGCGGTCA
>CAZREY010000040.1:7325-12328 GCA_964599015.1 uncultured Thiobacillus sp. | reverse complement strand
GACGAAGCTGCCCCAGGCCCCCTTGCCCATCACCGCCAGGGCGTAGAAGCCGAAGTTGGACAGCAGTTGCAGCACGCCGAAGGCCAGCAGGGCCTGGAACAGGGACAGGCGCAGCATCAGGGTGCCCGCCAGCAGGGCGCCGAAGATGGTGAGCCAGATGCCGATGATCTTGTTGACGATGCCCACCTCCGCCTGGGTGAAGGCCATGCCCTTGATGAGGAAGGGCGTGGTGAGGGTGCCGGCGAAGGCATCCCCCAGCTTGTACAGCACGATGAGCAGCAGGAAGGCCCAGGCCCCGGGCTGGGCGAAGAAACTCTCCAGGGAACGGTTCAGGGTCTCGAAGCGGGCCGCCCGGGCCGCCCGCCAGCCCAGGGGCAGGGCCAGGGCGATGCTGGAGAGGACGAACAGCAGCTGGATCCACTTGTTGGGGTCGTCCGGGTGAAAGCCCAGGCCCATGAGGGCCCAGCGGGCGGCGAAGGCCCCCGCCAGCACCCCGGCCAGCATGGCGAAAAAACCCAGCAGTTCACGCACCGGGTCCGAATCCAGGGCCTTGGCCGCCCCCGTCGCGCGGGGCAATGTCAGCAGGGAAATGGCGGCGGCGGCCACGAAGAGGCCCGCCATGGTGCGGTACACCGCGCCCCAGCTGCCCCACTGCTCCGCCCAGATGAGGGCGATGCCGCCGGACAGGATCATGGCGATGCGGTAGCCGAACACGGACATGGAGGCCCCCAGGCCCCGCTCCTTCGGCTCCAGCACGTCGGTGCGGTAGGCGTCGATGACCACGTCCTGGGAGGCGGACAGGAAGGCCACCCCCACCGCCGCCGCCGCGAACATCAGGGGCGCGTCCCTGGGGGACAAGCCCGCCATCCACCACAGCATGGCCGCCAGGGCCAGCTGGGTCAGCACCAGCCAGCCCCGGCGCCGGCCCAGCCAAGGCGGCTCGAAGCGGTCCATGAGGGGCGCCCACAGGAACTTGAAGGTATAGGGGATGCCCACCAGGCCCAGGAAGCCGATGGTGGCGATGTCCACCCCGTCCACCGTGAGCCAGGCCTGCATGGCCTGGCCCGTCAGCGCCAGGGGCAGGCCCGAGGCGAAACCCAGGAAGAGGACGGCGGCGAGGCGGTGGAAGGACTGAAAGGAATGCGTCATCAAGGCATTGATCTATCTGTTGCTTTCGTCGGATTACGGCTCCGCCTAAGCCGACCTGCCGCACCGCCCCGTTCCCTGAAGAAGATCGGGGCGAGGCTTCTGATTTCGTTCCAGGACAGCGGCATGCCCCTCCTTTTGATTATTTTTCGATCGGCGTCAGGTCGTGGTGTACGTGCACATGACGCTGGGGATAGGGAATGGTGATGCCCGCTTCCCTGAACAGGCGCCAGATGGCCAGGTTGATTTCGGAGCGCACGCTGGCCAGGCCTTCCTGGGGGTCCTTGATCCACACCCGCAGCTCCAGCTCGATGCCGCTGTCGCCGAAGGACATAAGGCGGGCGGCGGGGGCGGGCTCGGCCAGCACCCGGGGGCTGGCCTTGGCGGCCTCCAGCAGCAGGGCCATGGCCTGCTCCGGTTCGTTGTCGTAGCTGATGGACACCGGGACCTTCACGCGCACGTTGGGGTCGGTGTAACTCCAGTTGATGACCTCGGTGGTGATGAGGGTCTCGTTGGGGATGAGGCGGTCCACGCCCTCCCGGTCCCGCACCACCACGTAGCGGGCGTGGAGTTCCTGCACCCAGCCGAAGGTGTTGTCGATGGTGATGACGTCGCCGGGGCGGATGGAGCGGTCGAACAGGACGATGAAGCCGCTGATGAAGTTGCTGGCGATGCGTTGCAGGCCGAAGCCCAGGCCCACGCCCAGGGCGCCGCCGAACACCGCCAGGGCCGTCAGGTCGATGCCCACCGCGTCCAGGGCCAGGAGAAAGGCCAGCACCAGCAGGATGAACTTGGTGAGCTTGACCAGGGCCACCTGCATGCTGGCGTTGACGTACTGGGCCTTGCTGATGCGGTTTTCGATGAGCCGCGCCAGCCACAGGGCCAGCACCCACATGAAGGCCAGGGCCAGCACCAGCTTGCCCGCCCCCAGTAGGGAAATTTCGGTTTTGCCCACCTGCATGGCCATGGCGTCCAGGGCCTCCAGCACGGTGGGCAGCCAGCCCAGCAGGTGCAGGGCCACCACCACCCAGACGGAGGTGGCGATGAGGTTTTCCCAGGCCTTGACCGCCGGGCCGGGCTGGAAGGTCATGCGCAGGAAGTAGACGACGATGCGGATGGTGGCCAGGGAGGTGAGCAGGGGCACGGCCAGGTTGAGCAGGTCCACCGGGTAGCCCCAGTGACCCAACAGGGCCCGGGCCGCCAGCACGCCCAGCAGCATGCTGAGGGGGAACAGGATGCGCTGCAGGGTCTTGAAGGCGAGCCGGCGCAGGGCGAAGGCATCGCCCTGGGCCCCGCCGGTCTCCAGGCTGTGGCGCAGGGTGCGCTGCACCATCAGGGCGCCCCCGGCCGCGAGGCCCAGGGCGCCCACCTCCCACCAGAACAGGGGGTGCTGGATCAGCGCCTGCCAGCTGGCGACCAGGGCCAGAATCTCATCGGGAAGGGAAAAATCCATGGGGCGGGCGGGGGAGTTGTTTTGCGGAACATACCGGAAACCCCGGCGCCACGGCAAAGCACATGTCCCCACGGCGGCGGTCAACGGAATCCGCAAATAGGCCCTTACAATCCGGACAACGCCTCACGGAGCCCGAGACCCCATGACCTCACCCAGCGCCACCGTACCCTCCGTCTCCAGTGCCCCCAATTCCCTGATCCAGGCCACCGCCGAACACCTGGCCCGCTTCGCGCCCTTCGACGGCATGGCCCGGGAACACCTGCTGTGGCTGGCGGAACGCCTGCGGGTGGGCTACTTCGCCAAGGGCGAGGTGCTGCTGCGGCCCGAGCAGGGGGAGGTGAACCGCCTGTTCATCATCAAGCAGGGCATCGTCCAGGGGGAACGGGAAGGCTCCGGCGCCTGGCTGGAACTGCACGAGGGGGAATCCTTCCCCCTGGGGGCCCTGCTCTCCAGGCGGCCGGCCATCTCCATCTTCCGCGCCCAGGGGGACGTGTTCACCTACGAACTGGCGGCGGCGGATTTCCACACCCTGCTCAAGCTGTCGCCGGAATACCACGACTTCTGCACCCGCCGCATCGCCGCCCTGCTGGCCAAATCCCAGCATTCCCTCCAGGCCCAGTACGCCACCAGCGTGTCGGACCAGCATTCCCTCCAGGCCCCCCTGTCCAGCCTGGTCAAGCGGGCGCCGGTGACCTGCGCCCCCGACACCCCCCTGCGGGCGGCCCTGGAAAGCATCCAGGCCAACGCCATCAGCGCCATCGTCGTGGCCCGGGAGGACCAGCCCCTGGGCATCTTCACCGTGCGGGACCTCATCAGCCGGGTGGTGCTGCCGGGGACCTCCCTGGACACCCCCATGCAGGCGCTGATGACCCCCGCCCCCGTGGCCCTGTCCTCCAGCGCCCACGCCTTCGAGGCGGCCCTGGTGATGGCCCAGGGGGGATTCCGCCACGTGCTGGTGGTGGACGGCGGGCGCCTGGCCGGGGTGCTGTCGGAGAAGGACCTGTTCTCCCTGCAGCGGGTGGGCGTGACGGGCATTTCCGCCCACATCCGTTCCGCCCGGGAACTCAAGACCCTCCAGGCGGCGGCGGAGGATATCCGCCAACTGGCCCACAACATGCTGGCCCAGGGCGTCACCCCGGAGCAGCTCACCCAGCTCATCTCCACCCTCAACGACCTGCTCACCCACCGCATCATCGAACTGGAACTGGCCCGGGACCCGGCCGCCGCCGGCATCGAGTTCTGCTGGCTGGCCCTGGGGTCGGAAGGCCGCCTGGAGCAGACCCTCAACACGGACCAGGACAACGGCATCATCTTCACCCTGCCCCCGGGGCAGGACGCCGAAGGGGTGCGCCGGGTGCTGCTGCCCTTCGCCAGGCGCGTCAACGACGACCTGGCGGCCTGCGGCTTCCCCCTGTGCACCGGGGAGATCATGGCCAGCAACCCCAAGTGGTGCCTGTCCCTGGCCGAGTGGAAGGCCACCTTCGCCCAGTGGATCGACCACGGCGATCCGGACGCCCTGCTCAACGCCAGCATCTTCTTCGACTTCCGTTCCCTGTTCGGCGCGGCCCACCTGAGCACCACGCTGCGGGGATGGCTGCGGGAGGCCGCGCGCAAGAACGTGCGCTTCCTGCACCAGATGACCCTGAACGCCCTGCGCAACCGTCCGCCCCTGGGCATGGTGCGGGACTTCGTCACCAGCGACGAGGACACCCTGGACCTGAAGCTCAACGGCATCACACCCTTCGTGGACGCGGCCCGCATCTACAGCCTGGCCCACGGGATCGCCGAGACCAACACCCTGCAGCGCCTGCGGGCCATCGCCGCCCCCCTCAAGCTCAAGCCCCAGGACGCCGACGCCTTCGCCGATGCCTTCCTGTTCATTCAGCTGCTGCGCCTGCGCCTGCACCACGAACAGAACGCCCGCCAGGAGGCCCTGACCAACAAGATCAACCCGGACAGCCTCAACGACCTGGACCGCCGCATCCTGAAGGAGGCCTTCCGTCAGGCCCGCAAGCTGCAAACCCAGCTGGGGCTGGACTACCAGGCCTGAGAGGCCCCCTCGGCCGGGGCACGCGGCCCCGGCATGGACGGGAAGCGCACGCTGAACACCGTGCCGCGCCCGCCGGCGCCATCCGCCACCTCCACCCGGGCCCCCAGCCGCTCGGCCGCCTCCCGCACGATGGCCAGGCCCAGGCCGCTGCCCGGCTGGGCGCTGCCCGCCAGGCGGAAGAAGCGCTGGAACACCTTCTCCCGCATGTCGGGTGGAATGCCTGGGCCGTCGTCCTCCACCCGCACCCAGGGCACGGCGCCCTCCCCGGCATCGTCCCGCCCCACGCTGACCGTGACGTGCCCCCCCGGGGGGGTGTAGCGCACGGCGTTGTCCACCAGGTTGCCCACCAGGTCA
>CAZREY010000040.1:3579-7315 GCA_964599015.1 uncultured Thiobacillus sp. | reverse complement strand
CTCCACCGCGATGCCGCCGGCCGGGCCTTCGTAGCCCAGGTCCACGTCCTTCTTCAAGGCCTCGCCCGCCCACTGGGCGGCGCTGTCCCTGGCCAGCAGGCATAGGTCGATGCGTTCCGGGCCGCCCTCCAGCTTCACCTCCGGGGCGTTGCGCGCCAGGGCCAGCAACTGGTTCACCAGGCGGGCGCAGCGCTTGGCCCCCTGACAGATGCCCTGCAACGCGTCCCGGGTGGCCGGCGGCAGGTCCTCCCGGTTGGCCAGCTCCGCCTGGGACACCAGGCCGGCGAAGGGGGTGCGCAGCTGGTGGGCGGCGTTGGCCACGAACTGGCGCTGGCTCTCCATGGCCGCCTTCAGGCGTTCCAGCAGGCGGTTGATCTCGCGGATGAAGGGCTGCACCTCCCCCGGCGCCTGGGATTCGTCCAGGGGACTCAGGTCATCCTGGCGGCGGGAGGCCACCTGGCGGCGCAGGTGCTCCAGGGGCGCGAAGCCGTGGTTGAGGCCGATCCATACGGCAAAGCCGGCGATGACGATGAACATGAACTGGGGCACGACGATGTTGCCCAGGATGCTGCGCCCCAGGGCCTGGCGGGCGTCCACCGGCTCGGCCACCTGCACCATGTAGTCGATGCCCTTGCGCGACACGCTGTGGCGCAGGGTGACCAGGCGGATCTTCACCCCCTCCAGGTAGGCGTCCCGGCGGGTGGGCTCGCCGCGCGCGATGTCCTGGGGCCGGGGCCGTGGCAGGGGCGCATTGGCCACCAGCACCTGGCCTTGCAGGTCGAACAGGGCGAAGTGGAAATGTGCCGTCTCCACGATGCTGAGGTCCTCGGGCGCCACCTCGACGCCGCTGGCCCTGGCCTGGTCGTAGCGCTCCGTGAGCAGGTTGGCCCGCTCGATGAGCACCAGATCGAAGGACTCGTTGGACAGCTTGGAGGCGGCGATGTAGCCGGTGATCATGGAAAACAGGAACAGCAGATACAGCGGCGTGAACAGCCAGTTCACCAGGTGGTGGCGCAGGAACAGGGCCTCTTCGCGCATGGCTCAGGCCTTGTCCGGGCTCTTGTCGAGCAGGTAGCCCAGGCCCCGCAGGGTGCGGATGGCGACGCCGGCAGGCTCCAGTTTCTTGCGCAGGCGGTGCACGTAGACCTCGATGGCGTTCTGGCTGACCTCTTCGCCGTAGGCGCACAGGCTCTCGATGAGCTGTTCCTTGCTCACCACCTTGCCCACCCGCAGCAGCAGGGTCTCCAGCACCGACAGTTCCCGGGAGGACAGGTCCAGGGCCGCGCCGTCCACCAGGGCGCGGCGGCCCACGGTGTCATAGCTCAGGCCGGCACAGGCGATCATGGGACCGCTGCCCTGGCCCCGCCGCAGCAGGGCCCGCACCCGGGCCTCCAGCTCGGCCAGGGAAAAGGGCTTGGCCAGGTAGTCGTCCGCCCCCAGGTCCAGGCCCCGCACCCGGTCCTCCACGCCGTCCCGGGCGGTGAGGATGAGCACCGCCGAGCGGCAGCCGTGGGCGCGCATCTGGCTCAACACGGACAGGCCGTCCATGCGGGGCAGGCCCAGGTCCAGCAGGATCAGGTCGAAGCAGCCCTCCGCCATCATGCCCAGGGCGGACTCGCCATCCATGGCCTGGTCCGCGGCATACCCCGCGGCGCGCATGGCGCGGGCCAGGCTGTCCTGGAGCAGGGGGTCGTCCTCGACGATGAGCACTCGCATGGCGCGTAAGGTTAGTTCATGCGGGGCCGGCATGGTATGCCCACTCGCCCGGGACGGGTTTGTTGGTATGCTGGCGCGTCCCCGCATTCACTCTCGCGCCCGTCCCACCATGCGCTGGCTCGCCTCCCTGTTCCCCTCCCGCCCCGCCCTCCCGCCGGACCAGGCCGCCCGCCTGGAGGCCTGGCTGCGGCTGCCGCCGGAACCCCTGAAAAAGGACTTCGCGGACACCCGCTGCGTGGTGCTGGACGTGGAATCCACCGGCCTGGACCTGGCCCGGGACCGCCTCATCGCCATCGGCGCCTGCGCCGTGGAAGGGGGCCGCGTGCGGGTGGGGGACAGCTTCGAGGTGGTGCTGCGCCAGGACCGGGCCAGCAGCAAGAGCAACATCCTGGTGCACGGCATCGGCGGCGAGCGGCAGCGGGAAGGCATCGACCCGGTGGAGGCCCTGCTGCGCTTCCTGGAATACCTGGGCAAATCCCCCCTGGTGGCCTTCCATGTGGCCTTCGACCAGACCATGATCCGCCGGGCCCTGCGGGAGTACCTGGGCCACCGCTTCGACCATCCCTGGGTGGACCTGGCCTACGTCATGCCCGGCCTGATGCCCGAGTACGCCCGCAAGTACCGGGCCCTGGACCACTGGACCGGCCATTTCCGCATCGGCAACTACGCCCGCCACAGCGCCCTGGCGGACGCCCTGGCCACCGCCCAGCTGCTGCTGGTGGCCCTGCCCCTGGCGGCGCGGGCCGGCATGGGGCGTTACGCCCAGCTGCAGGAACTGGAGAAGGCCCAGCGCTGGATCGGCAACACGACCTGAGCCCGCCCCATGGGCCCAGGCCCCTTCATTGGGGCCGTGTAAGGCCCGTGTAAGGCTTTCCCGGAAAACACGTCCTATACTTCGCCGACTTGGCGTGGCTGTCTGCGCCAGGGACTGGGGAGGTAGGCGTGCCTTGGCGCGTTATCCAGACAGCGTCACCTTATCTTCAACTGGAGGAACGCTATGCAGCTTACGGAGAAACACCGTGAATACTGGCGCCGGAACCTCAATCTCACCGCGGTTCTGCTGTCCATCTGGTTCGTCGTGACCTTCGTGGTGATCTGGTTCGCCAAGGAACTCAACGAAATCGTCATCGCCGGATTCCCCTTCGCCTTCTACATGGGCGCCCAGGGGGCCTTGATCATCTACGTCGTCGTCATCTGGTTCTATGCCAAGCGCATGAACGCGATGGACAAGGAATACGGCGTCCACGAAGGAGAGGACTGACATGGCCACCACCTCCAACACCGCATTCTTCAACCAGCTGAAGAAGTACTACAGCTTCTACACCGGCGGCTTCATCGCCTTCGTCATCATCCTGGCCATCCTGGAGCAGATGGGCCTGTCCAACCAGTACCTCGGCTACATCTTCCTGGCGGCCACCATCGCCCTGTACGCCGGCATCGGCATCATGTCCAAGACCGCCGACGTGTCGGAGTACTACGTGGCCGGCCGCCGCGTACCGGCCCTGTTCAACGGCATGGCCACGGGCGCCGACTGGATGTCCGCCGCGTCCTTCATCGGCATGGCGGGCACCCTGTACCTGTCCGGCTATGACGGCCTGGCCTTCGTCATGGGCTGGACCGGCGGCTACGTGCTGGTGGCCCTGTTCCTGGCCCCCTACCTGCGCAAGTTCGGCCAGTTCACCATCCCCGACTTCCTGGGCGCCCGCTACGGCGGCCACCTGCCCCGGACCATCGGCGTGCTGGCGGCCATCATCTGCTCCTTCGTGTACGTGGTGGCGCAGATCTACGGCGTGGGCCTCATCACCAGCCGCTTCACCGGCCTGGAGTTCGGCATCGGCGTGTACGCCGGCCTGGCGGGCATCCTGGTGTGCTCCTTCCTGGGCGGCATGCGGGCTGTGACCTGGACCCAGGTGGCCCAGTACATCATCCTGATCGTGGCCTACATGATCCCGGTGGTGTGGCTGTCGGTGAGCATCACCGGCAACCCCATCCCCCAGATCGCCTACGGCCAGGCCCTCCA
>CAZREY010000040.1:0-3569 GCA_964599015.1 uncultured Thiobacillus sp. | reverse complement strand
ACCCGGCGGGGGCCACCACGAATTCGGATTTCGGCGTCACCGCCGTGGAGAAGGAGCTGAACGATCCCGCCACCGTGAAGGGCGCGGCCGAGCAGACCGTGCGCGCCATCCACAAGGAGAAGGCGGCCGAGTGGGGCGAGAAGCTGAAGGCCCTGGACGAAGCCGTGGCCGCAGGCAACGGCGCCGCCTTCTGGGCCGAGCAGAAGGCCAAGGTGGAAGCCAAGCTGGCCGAGGTGAAGGCCGCCGTGCCCGTGGACGCGAAGGCCGTGGCCGCCGCCGAGAAGGATCTGGCCGACTTCCCGCCCAACATCGACAAGCTGAAGGCCAAGTGGAAAGGGGCCGAAGGCGGCGCCAAGGCCAAGTCGGGCAACGTCCCGGCCCACGCCGCCCCCTTCGCCGGCAAGGGTGCCACGGACGAGGAGAAGCAGAAGGACTCCGACACCAAGCGCCTGAACTTCATCGCCCTGGTGCTGTGCCTGATGGTGGGTACCGCCTCCCTGCCCCACATCCTCATGCGCTACTACACCACCCCCTCGGTGCGTGAGGCGCGGCAGTCCGTGTTCTGGTCCCTGTTCTTCATCTTCCTCCTGTACTTCACGGCCCCCGCCCTGGCGGTGCTGGCCAAGTACGTGGTGTACACGGACCTGGTGGGCTCCTCCTTCGCCAGCCTGCCCGGCTGGGTGAGCAACTGGTCCGCGGTGGACGCCACGCTGATGAAGATCGTGGACATGAACAAGGACGGCCTGATCCAGCTGGCGGAGATCACCATCGGCGGCGACCTGATCGTGCTGGCCACGCCGGAGATCGCGGGCCTGCCCTACGTGGTGTCCGGCCTGGTGGCGGCCGGCGGCCTGGCGGCGGCCCTGTCCACCGCCGACGGCCTGCTGCTGACCATCGCCAACGCCCTGTCCCACGACGTGTACTACAAGATGATCGACCCCAACGCCTCCACCGTGCGCCGGCTCACCATCTCCAAGATGCTGCTGCTGGTGGTGGCCGTGCTGGCGGCCTACACGGCCTCCCTGAAGCCGGGCGACATCCTGTTCCTGGTGGGCGCGGCCTTCTCCCTGGCGGCCTCGGCCTTCTTCCCCGCCCTGGTGATGGGCGTGTTCTGGAAGCGGGCCAACTACCTGGGCGCCGTCATCGGCATGATCGCCGGTCTGGGCGTGTGCATGTACTACATGTTCATCACCTACGACTTCTTCGGCGGCGTGGCGGCCAACGAGTGGTTCGGCATCAAGCCCATCTCCGCCGGCATCTTCGGCCTGCCCGCCGGCTTCCTGGGCGTGATCATCGGTTCCATGCTCTCCCCGGCACCGTCCAAGGAGATCCAGGAACTGGTGGACCACTGCCGCTATCCCAGCCTGGAAGGCGACATGGACACCAGGGCCGCGTAAGCCTTCGGTATCCGGGCGGTCCCGCGGGGCCGCCCCCCCCAAAACAAACGGCCCGCGCAATGCGGGCCGTTTCGTTTGATACCCCCCGAGGGGGAGGGGGCCCGCGGGCGTCAGCGCGCCAACAACCCCTTCAAATCCGGCCGGTTGGCCTCCTGGACCAGCCGCTTCGCCGCCTGGGGATCATGGCTGGCGCAGTGCTCCACCACCTGTTTCACCTCATCGGGCCGGTTGTCGTGGTGATAGGCCATGCCCAGGGCGAACCAGGCGGCGCCGTTCATGGGCTGCAGTTCGGCCGCCCGCTTCAGGGCCTCGGCGGCGGCGGCGTGGTCCCCCAGCTGGGCATGGATGAGGCCCAGGCCGTACCAGGCCCGGTCGTGCCTGGGGTTGAGCTCGGCGGCGCGGCGGAAGGCGGCCATGGCCTCCTGGCGGGCGCCGTGTTTTTCCTGGGCGTATCCCAGGTTGAACCAGGAATCGGCATGGCCGGGTTCCAGGGCCACGGCCTTGCCGAACCACTCCGCCGCCTGGGCCCAGCGTTGTCCCTGGGCGTGGAGCCAGGCGATGCTGCGCACCGCCTTGATATCGTCGGGACGGGCACTCAGGGCGTCCCGGTAGGCGGCGATGGCCGCCTCGGGGCGGCGCAGGTATTCCATGAGCACGCCGCGCACGGTAAAGCGCCAATGATCGAAATTCATGTGGGTCCCCTCATCATCGGAGGCGGCATTTTCAAGGCCGTGAATCCGCGCCGCAAGCTACAATCGCCCGGCTGCAACTCCCGAGTCGCCCCATGCCCCTTGATCTGCTGTTGGTCTCCGTTCTGCGCGTGCTGGTGGAAGTGGCCGGCTTCGCCCTCCTGGGCCAGGGCGTTCTGGCCGTGCTGGCGGGCAAGTATCGCGACAGCAACCTGTTCTACAAGATTCTGCGCACCATCACCCAGCCGGTGGTGCGGGCGGTGCGCGCCATCACGCCCCGGCTGGTGATCGACGCCCACATCCCCTATGTGACCTTCTTCCTGCTGTTCTGGCTGTGGATCGCCCTGGCCGTGGCCAAGCGCGCGCTCTGCGCCAGCCACGGCCTGCAATGCTGACGTGAAGCGTTTCGGAAAACCCTGTTAAGGCCCTTTGCCCATGACCACCCTCAAGAACGACACATTCCTGCGAGCCCTGATGCGCCAGCCCACGGACTACACCCCCAGCTGGCTCATGCGCCAGGCGGGCCGCTACCTGCCGGAGTACTGCGCCACCCGGGCCCGGGCCGGCAGCTTCATGAACCTGTGCATGAGCCCGTCCCTGGCCACTGAAGTGACCTTGCAGCCTCTGGCCCGCTACAACCTGGACGCGGCCATCCTGTTCTCCGACATCCTCACCATTCCCGACGCCATGGGCCTGGGCCTGTCCTTCACCCAGGGCGAGGGCCCCCGCTTCGAGCGCCCCCTGCGGGAGGAATGGGAGATCCGCGACCTGGCGGCGCCGGACCCCCACGACAAGCTGCGCTACGTCATCGACGCGGTGTCCGAGATCCGCCGCGCCCTGGACGGCTCCGTGCCCCTCATCGGCTTTTCCGGCAGCCCCTTCACCCTGGCCTGCTACATGGTGGAAGGCCAGGGCAGCGACACCTACGCCACCACCAAGAAGATGCTCTACGGCCGGCCGGACCTGTTCCACCACATCCTCCAGGTGACCACCCAGGCGGTGACGGACTACCTCAACGCCCAGATCGAGGCCGGCGCCCAGGCGGTGATGGTGTTCGACTCCTGGGGCGGCATGCTGTCCCAGGCGGCCTATCTGGAGTTCTCCCTGCCCTACATGGCCCGGATCATGGACGGCCTGACCCGGGAACGGGACGGCCGGGTGGTGCCCCGCATCGTCTTCACCAAGGGCGGCGGCCTGTGGCTGGAACGGATCGCCGCCTGCGGCGCCGACGCCGTGGGCCTGGACTGGACCATCGACATCGGCGACGCCCGCCGCCGGGTGGGGGACAAGGTGGCCTTGCAGGGCAACATGGACCCCACCATCCTCATGGCCACCCCCGAGGCCGTGGCCCAGGAAGCAAAACGCGTCCTCGCCAGCTACGGCCAGGGCAGCGGCCATGTCTTCAACCTGGGTCACGGCATCTCCCAGTTCACCCCGCCGGAGAACGTGGCGGTGCTGGTGGATACGGTGCGGGAGGAAAGCC
>CAZREY010000039.1:0-12840 GCA_964599015.1 uncultured Thiobacillus sp. | reverse complement strand
GCAGGGTGCGCAGGGACCAGCCGGCACAGTAGCCCGCCAGCATGTCCAGGTCGTGGATGTGCACGTCGCCGTTGCGATGGGCCTCGCCGATCTCCGGCGCGTACACGTGGGACAGCCAGTAGTTGGCCGTCACCTTGCCGGACACGTTGAGGATCAGCCCCCCCAGGCTGTAGCCCTGGTTGGCGTTGGCGTTCACCCGCCAGTCCTGGCGGTTCAGGTATTCGTTGATGGAGGACTCCACGTCCACCAGGGTCTTGCGGTCCGCCCGTAGCTTGGCGTGCTGCTCCCGGTAGACGATGTAGGCCCGGGCCGTCTTCAGGTGGTTGGCGGCGATGAGGGTCTGCTCCACCACGTCCTGGATCTGCTCGATGGTGGGTGGATTGCCATGGAATCTGTGGATCAGCACCTTGGTCACCTGGGCGGTGAGCAGGTCGGCCTCGTCCGCGTCGAACTCGCCGCTGGCCTGGCCGGCCCGGGCGATGGCGGAACGGATCTTGGACGCATCGAAGGGCACCCGGCGGCCGTCGCGCTTGAGGGCTTCGGCGGGCAGGGACAACAGCCCCTTCACGGGGGCAACGGGGGTTTTCTGTTCCATCATGTCTCCTGTTAGTCTTCTGGCTGTGCGCTACATATAGTGATGAATGCGCTGAAAAACAGCATAGATAGTGTATGCCCAACATGCCAGGGAGAATTCGCCCCGTTTGATGAATATCAAGGGGTACCCCTTTGTGGGTAGTGGCTTATCAGCGATTACTGCGGGGAAGCCGGGGAACGGCCACCGGCTTGCGTTTTGCCGCCCGCCGGGTAGGGTTCCAGCCTTCGCCACGGCCCGCCTGCCCCCATGACCGCGGACAGCGCCATCCTTCTCGCCATTGCCCTTCACGTCACCTGGAACCTCCTGGCCCGCCACGTGCCCGGGCGGCAGGAATTCATCTGGTGGGCCCTGGCCGGCCACCTGCTGTTGCTGGGGCCCTGGGCGGTTTACTCCCTGGCCGTGGACGCCCGGTGGGATGCCCAGCTGGCCCTCTGCATCGCCCTCTCCGGCACCGCCCTGGCGGTCTACTTCCTGGGCCTGCGCCGGGCCTACCGCCACGCCCCCGTGGCCCTGGCCTACCCCATCGCCCGCAGCGCGCCCCTGTTCATCGCCCTGGTGAGCTGGCTGGTCTTCGGCGAGACCTTCAGCCCCCTCGGCGCCGCCGGCATCGCCCTCAGCAGCGCCGCCCTCTTCCTGCTGGGGGCCACCGCCTGGCGTGGGGACGCCCGCCGGGCCATCGCCCCCGCCCTGCTGGCGGCCCTGGGCACCACCGTCTACTCCCTCAGCGACAAGGTGGCCGTGAACCACCTGCCCGGCCTCGCCAGCCAGATCGGTTACATCTCCCTGGGCTACCTCGCCGCCTGGCTGACCCTGACGGTGAACCTGCGCGGGGAGACCGGCCGCTGGCTGCCCCGGCATCGCCCTCCCCTCCACCTGCTGCTGGCGGGCGCCCTGTCCATCGGCACCTCCTACGCCCTCATCGTCCACGCCATGGCCACCCTGTCGGCGGCCTACACCGTGGCCCTCAGCAACGGCGGTATCGTCATCGCCGCCTTTCTCTCGGTGTTCTGGTTCAAGGAACACCAGCACCGCCGGGCCCGGCTGTTCTGGGCCACGGTGCTGGCGGCGGGGCTGGCCATCATCGCCCTGGCCGCCTGAAACGGGCCCTTCCCCAGGGTCCGGCGGAAGAAGGAACAGCCCCTCGCCCAAGCGGGAGGATGTACACTATTTTGCACAGTATTTCTTCCACAGAGGTCATCATGGGTTTTGCGGCAAGGGACGTGGTCCCCCTCTCCCAGGCACGCTCCAACTTCTCGGAGCTGGCCGAGGAGGTCAAGGCGGGGGCCGAGAAGATCATCACCAAGAACGGCGAAAGCTACGTCGCCATGATCGACGCGGAACGGCTGGACTACTACCACCGTCTGGAACGGGAGCGCATCCACCTGATCCTGATCGAGGAAGCCGGCAAGGGCCTGGCGGATGTGGCCGCCGGCCACGTCCGGGATGCCCGCGGGGCGATCTCCAAGATCAAGCGCCGCCGCGCCGGCTGACACGTCCGGACAAACACGGTGCCAAGGAAGTCAGCGGTCAAGGTCACCCGGAACTTCGAGCGGAACCTTGAAGAGTTGGAGCGTTTCCTGCTGGAGGCCGAAGCCCCCCAGGCCTTCGACCTCCTGCTCGACGAACTCGGGGAAAGCGTGATTCCCAACCTGGAACGCTTTCCGGACATGGGCCGCCCATTCCTGGCGCGACAGCCCCGCTCCGTGGAAGCCGGCAACGCCCTCGAACGGCTGCAACAGCAGATGGCCGAGCGGTTCATCCAAGAGGCCGCCCTGCGCGAGTACCTCCTCCCCGACCATCTGATCCTCTATGCCAGACTGGAGAACAACGTCCATCTCCTGGCCATCGAGCACCATCGCCAGTTGTCCTTCGACTTCGAGTCCCATTGGGGATCGGCTTAACAGACGCACCAGATCACATGAGCAAGCACACCATCCGCGCCCGCCTGGAGGTCTCCTACAAGGGCGAGACCCATCAACTGGACACCGTCATCGACCTGGACCCCTGCCTGGGGGAACCCGGCCAGGCCCCCGACTTCCACCGCCTGCTGGCCAAGGCTGCGGGCATCGACCCCTACTCCTACCTGTACGAAGTGCTGGAATCCGAGGAGATCGCGTTCTCCGAGCCCACCGGCATTGCGGTGCAGGCCTACGAGGATGGCGTTTTCGACTGGCCCCGTTTCGAGCAGGCACTGAGGGAGGAGCGGGACTGGGAGGCCGTGCGGGCCATCGCCGCAAACTACCTGGGCAACCGGGAGTTGGACGGGGACGCGGACCTCAGGGCCGCCCTGCTGGCGGTGTATCGGGCGGGGCGGGGGGAGTCGCAGAAAGCAGGGGCGTAAGCAGCGCGTTTGAACGTGCGGGTATCGCGGCGTAGATTGCAAAAAAACAGGGAGCGCGTCAGTGGATACACATCATTCCTTCCCCCCAGGGGGGACTTCCACCCATGGCAAACCAATGGCCACATATGGACACATTTCCATATATGGCAACGGTATCTAACTTACGTTGGGCCAACTCATGAAAGGAACTCAAATGCACAAACAGATTGCTGGTGGACTGTTCACTCTTCTCCTTTGCGTATCAGTTCCGGTATCCGCTGAGTCATTACCTGAATATGACATGAGAGGGTCAGATCGAGCTAAAGACCTCGAATTACCAATCGAAACGTCCGATATTGATTTTGAAAGCTCGCCGCGCATGGCGCTTTTCAAGCCAGAAGGCGCTGGACCTTACCCAGCACTGGTGTTGCTGCACCAGTGCGGTGGCCTACGAGGCAACCACTCCATGCTCACATGGGCAAAGGAAGCGGTGGGGCGCGGCTACGTGGTGATGCTAATCGATAGCTTTACCCAGCGTGACGTGGACAAAGTATGCCAAGGTCCGAAGAACAATGTGTTTTTCTCTCGTGGTCTCAGAGATGCTGTGCAGGCTTCCGGGCGGCTGCGTGAACTGCCCTACGTCGATAAAAAGCGTATTGCCTTTGTCGGATTCTCTTGGGGAGCAGCGAGCGGATTGCAGGCGAGCAGCGCGAAATCAGCCCGAGCGCTGGGACTCTCCGACCGTTTCAATGCACTCGTATCCTTCTACCCGCCCTGCAACGCCTATCCCAAGAACGGCAATCCTCCCTATACGCTGGTCCTGTCCGAGATCGACCGCCCGCTACTGGTGTTACTTGGCGGGCGTGACAACGAGACACCGCCCGAAGAGTGCATCACCGGCTTGAAACCGCAGAAAGATGCCGGTGCCCCGGTGAACTGGCACCTCTACCCTGATGCCACCCATTGCTGGGACTGCAAACAATTGCATGGCCTACGGAAAGTAGATATCCGAGGTTCCACAGTCGAATACCTGTACGACGAAGCTGTCACCAAAGACTCGGCAAATCGCATGTTCAGCTTCCTTGAGAATGCGTTTGGAAGCCGTCAGTAATGCTTCCCATGGCTACCCAAGACCCAACCCATCATTCCACCGGACCTGCGCGAAAAGCCGCGCAGGCCGGTGAATTCAAACGTTTGCAATGTGTAAAACCACACAAGGCACGATGAATCCGCACATAGTCATCCGAGACGAAACCCCCGCCGATATCCCCGCCACCACCGAAGTCACCATCGCCGCCTTCAAGACCCTGGCCATCAGCAACCAGACCGAGCACTACATCATCGAGGCACTGCGGGCGGCCAAGTCCCTGACGGTTTCCCTGGTGGCGGAATTGGAGGGGCACGTGGTGGGGCACATCGCCTTCTCCCCCGTGACGATGTCCGACGGCACCCCGGGCTGGTACGGGCTGGGGCCGGTTTCGGTGTTGCCTGAACTCCAGCGCCAGGGCATCGGCTCCGCATTGATCAAGGAAGGGCTGGCCCGGCTGAAGGCCCTGGGCGCCCGGGGCTGCTGCCTGGCGGGGCACCCCGAATACTATGGCCGCTTCGGCTTCAGGAACGTGGAGGGGCTTGGTCTGGAAGGCGTGCCGCCGGAGGCCTTCTTCGCCCTGGCATTCTCCGGCCCCATGCCACGGGGCACGGTCACCTTCCATGAGGCCTTCATGGCGAAGGGCCCGAAGCACTCTGAAGCGGATATCAAGGTTTGACCCGCTGAAGGCCTGTGGGCTTTCCGGGTTTCACCAGCTTCGCCTGATCTTCCTCGGCCACGGCGTCGAACCCCCAGGCCTCCCAGGTATACCAGTCCTCTCCCAGTACCTCCATGGGGTGCTCCGTGCGGCCGGAGCCGTTGCCGCACATGAGGTTGTCCGCCGGGCAGTACTTGTCGCAGCCCCAGCAGATGCGTTCCGGGTGCTTGGGGTGGAGGGGAAATCTTTGCGGTTTCTTGACGAAGTCCATGGCGGTCGCCGGGGGTCGCGCACGCTTCAAGCGTAGCGCATGGCCAGCTTTCTGAGCCCCATCACCACCCCGCCCAGTCCGGCGGGCATGGCGGCGGCCACGCTCTCCAGTTCCACCGCGTCCAGCATATTCTTCACCGTGAGGCCCAGGTCGGTGTCGCCTTCGATGAGCAGGCGGCGGTTGAAGAACAGGGTGTCCGGGTCTTCCAGGCGCAGGGCCAGGCGGGCGAAGTCCTGGGCGGTGGCGGTGAAGGTCACGTCCACCGGGCCGTCGCCCTCGGCGCGGAAGCCGTCGGCGCGGATGGAGAAATGCAGGCGCAGGCCCATGTCCTTCACCGCCACGCGGAAGCGGCGGCCCCGCACGTGGTCCCAGTCCAGTTCCTTCAATGACGGCCAGGCGGCCAGGTTGCAGGCGGCGGCGAAGGCGCGGGAGGCGGGCCAGGGGGGCAGTTTGGTGATGACCCGGGCCAGGGGCGCGGGGAAATGCTGAGGAAGGAAAGCGGGGAGATACATGGTCGGTCTCCTGTGGAATATGGCGGAAGAGCCGGCAGATTTTGCCTGCCTCACCCTCTGTGGGCCTTTGGCCCATCCCTCGCGACGCTCGGGACCGCAACGAAGTTGCGTCCTGCGCCCTCTGGGCTGGTCCCCTGCCCCTCCCCCCTCGAGGGGGAGGGGTGGGTGGTGCCTTGGTAGGCCATGCCCGCCTCCCCCAGCCAGTAGCCGTCGCAGGGCTGGCCGGGCATGAGTCGGTCGAGTTTCTGTGTGGCGTCCGGGGTGGCGATGTTGCCGTCCACCAGGGCGCGGAACACCTCCACCACCCGTTCCATGTGCCGGGCCTGGGGCGAGAGGCGCAGCACGTCCACGCCGGTATCGCGCAACTCATCCAGGCGGTGGGCCAGGTTCATGACCTTGGCGGACTGGGTCTGGATGCCGTTGAGGGTAAGGAAGTCCTCCCCTTCCCTACTGCGCAGGGTCAGGCCGTCCGGGTGGTCCAGGCACTTGAACTGGCAGTCGTCCTTCTGCAGGTTGTAGTGGCGGGCGGTGAAGCAGCGGGCGGAGAAGGCCAGGGGCAGGCGGCCGTAGCTGAACAGCTCGGTTTCCATGCCGGCGGGGTAGGCCTCGGACCCGATCATGGCGGCCAGCATGTCCCGGGGCATCTCCACGGGGGGCACCCAGCGTTTGGCACCCATGTCCGCCAGCAGGGCCAGGGTGTCCGGGTTGTAGGCGTTGAGGGTGGGCCCGGCGACGAAGGGCCGGCCCGCCTCCGCCAGCAGGCGCACGGCACCCCACTCGTTGGCCTCGGCTGAAAAACGTTCATCGGCTACCAGCTTGCGCAGGGCCTTCAGGTCGGATTCCGACTCGATGAGGGTCTGGGTGGAGAGCACCACCTCCTTGCCGGCGGCGGCCAGTTTTTCCGCCAGGTCCAGGTAGTCCGGCAGGCGCAGCAGGTGGCGGCGGGAGCAGACGGTCTCGCCAAGATAGACGATATCCACGGGCCAGCCGGCGGCAGCCTCGTAGAAGGCCAGGGTGTCCTCCCGGGACCAGTAGTAGAGGAGCGGGCCTAGACTGATCTTCATGGGGATGGGGGGCTCTGGGGAAATGAGAAACGGGAAACGGAAAACGTAAATACAAAACCCACGGCACCGTGACGCATTACACGTTTCCCGTTTCGCTTTTCCCGTTTCCCGTCCGTCATTTCCACGGCCGGTAATAGGCCCCCAGGGTATGCATGCTGCCCTCGGAGACCTTGTTGAGTTCCGCCATCCAGGCGGGGTTGGGCTTGAACGTCTCGGCGTTGCGCTTCACCGCGTCGATGGCGGCACGCCATACCTGGGTCACCTGGGCCACGTAGGCGGGGCTGCGCTGGCGGCCCTCGATCTTGATGGCGGCTATCCCCAGGCGGGCCATCTCCGGCAGCAGTTCCATGCTGTTGAGGCTGGTGGGCTCCTCCAGGGCGTAGTAGGTCTCGCCCTGGACCTCGAAGCGGCCCTTGCACAGGGTGGGGTAGCCGGCCTTCTCGTTGTCGGCGTAGCGGTCGATGAGGACGCCGTTGAGCCGGGTCTCCATGCCCTTGGGGGTCTGCTCCCAGCGCACGGCGTGGCCCGGGGAGCAGGCGCCGAAGGTGTTGGGGGAATCGCCGCAGGCGTAGGAGGACAACAGGCAGCGCCCCTCCACCATGACGCACAGGCCGCCGAAGCCGAACAGCTCGATCTCCACGTCCGTGTGCTGCACCACGTTCTCCACCTGGGCCAGGGACAGCACCCGGGGCAGCACGGCCCGCTGGATGCCGAAGCGTTCCCGGTAGAAGTTCACCGCCTCGTAGCTGGTGGCGGAACCCTGCACGGACAGGTGCAGGCGCAGCGCCGGATGGGTCTTGCGGGCGTAGGCCATGAGGCCCGGGTCGGCGAGGATGACGGCGTCCACCCCCGAGCTGGCGGCGGTGTCCACGGCCGCATGCCAGCGGGCCAGGGTGGCGGGCTGGGGATAGGTGTTCAGGGCCATGAGCACCTTGGCGCCCTTGGCGTGGGCATAGCGGATGCCCTCGGCCAGGGCCTTGGCGTCGAAGTTCAGGCCAGAGAAGTTGCGGGCGTTGGTGTTGTCCTTGAGGCCCAGGTAGACGCCGTCGGCGCCGTGGTCCACGGCGGCCTTCAGGGCCGGAAGGCTGCCGGCGGGGCAGATGAGTTCCAGCAGGGGCTTCATGGGCAGGTGGACGGTTCGGTGTTCACAAAATCGGCGCCAACCATACCTTCTTGTCCTCTTATGTGTCCAGAAAGAGCACTGCCCTGGCGGCTGCCGCGCCGTTCCAGCTCGGCGACGACGGCGTTGACCACCGGCCACTTGCCCGCGCACCAGGCTGGGGCCAACAGCAGGTTGGCCGGCGCGGTGCCGGTTATGCGGTGGTAGACCACTTCCGGGGGCGTGCGCTCGATGAGATCGGCGGTGGTCCGGACGTAGTCTTCCAGTTCCAGGGGCGTGTATTCCCCCCGCCGCCATTCATTGGCCAGCCGGGTGCCCTTCACCACGTGGAGGGGATGCAGCTTGAGGCCGTCGGTGCCGATGTCCAGCACGATGTCCAGGCTTTGCAGGCTGTGCCAGGGGTCCTCCCCCGGCATGCCGACGATGAGGTGGGTGCATACGGGGATGCCCCGCCGTCGCGCCGCCTGGCAGGCCTCGATGTATTCACCCAGGCCATGGCCCCGGTTCACCCGGGCCAGGCTTTCGTCGAAGGCGGATTGCAGGCCCAGCTCCAGCCACACCTCCAGGCCCCTGTCGCGATAGCCGGCCAGCAGGTCCAGCACGGCCGGCGGCACGCAGTCCGGCCGGGTGCCAACGGACAGGCCGATCATGCCCTCCATGGCCATGGCCTGGTCATACATGGCCTTGAGGCTGTCCACGTGGGCGTAGGTATTGGTGTAGGCCTGGAAATAGGCCAGGTACTTCTTCGCCCGGGTGCGCCGGGCGATGCCCCGTCGGCCTGAATCCAGCTGGCTGCCCAGGGAAAGCGGGGCGCGGCCGTTGGGGCTGAGGGGCAGGCAAGCCTCTCCGTCCCCCTCACCCCCCTCCCCTCTATGAACCTTCGGTTCATCCCTCGCTTCGCTCGGGACCAGCGCTTCGTGCTGTCCTGCGCCCTTCGGGCTGGTCCCGCCCGCGGGCGAGGGGCGCGCCGAGCGTTGCTGCGCAACGGTCACATTGAACGAGGCGTTGTTGCAGAAGGTGCAGCCGCCGATGCCCTTGCTGCCGTCCCGGTTGGGGCAGGTGAAGCCGGCGTCCAGGGCGATCTTGTGCACCCGCTCGCCGTGTTTCGCCTTGAGCCACTGGCCGAAGGTGTGCACGCGATCGGTGAGCATGGCGGACGCGCGGGCCTCCTCAGTCGACCTTGACGATGAAGTCGATCATCACGCCCTGTTCACCCTGCTCCAGGTAGTTGATCTCCACCCGGTCGCCGTAGCGGCCCATCATCTGCTGCAGGAGGGGGATGGGGTTGTGGTCGTTGATGAAACGCATGCGCTCGCCGGGCTGGAGGCTGTCCAGGGCGCCGAAGATGGCGGCATGGCGGAAACGCTTGGCGATTCCCCGGGCGTCGAAATGGTAGATGCCGTCGGAACGGTTGTGATTGTGGACGATGGGCTGGACGGGGATGGAGATGTTCATGGGTGTGACTCTAACGGATTGGGGAGACTGGATAGTCGAGTGATTTAGTGGGTCTTGCCTTGATAAATGTCAGAGCCCTTCAGTGCTCCCCCTTTGTCTTGCGGATGCCAGCCAGGCGATTGCCCTGCTTCTGGGGCCCGCCCATGGGGAAGATGTCGTGCAGGTGGCGGCTGTTGCCCCGCTCGGGGCCCCAGGCCTCGCGGAAATGCTTGACCATGTCCCGCACCGGGGCCTGCACGCGGTGCTCCTCGTAGTACTCGCGGATGAAGCGGATCACATCCCAGTGCTCATCGGTCAGGACCAGCTTTTCCTGGACCGCCAGGGCCTTGGCGTAGTCCTCGCTCCACTCGTCCATGTTGAGGATGTAGCCCTCGGGATCGGTGAGGACCTCCCGCCCGTCCACCAGCAGCTTGCGTGTATAGAGGGCGTAGGGGTTGACGGTGTTGATCGCGTCGTCGCGGTAATGGACCTTGGGCGTCTTGAACATGATGCAACCTCATGATGTGGCGATAAAAAGGCCGCCGTGACCCTTCCGTGGAAACAAAGCGGGACGCGTCGCTAAAGGAGGCACACGGGAAGAGATCACGGACACGGCGGCAAGGGCAGATGCGGGGGACCCGTTCAGACCCGCTTGGCGCGCACGATCTGGTAGGCGCGGAACAGGTAGCCGATCGGCGCGCTCCAGATGTGCACCAGGCGGGTGAACGGGAAGAACAGGAACACGGACAGGCCGAAGAAGATGTGCACCTTGTAAACGGCATCCAGGTCCCGCAGCAGGTCCGGGTTGGGTTGCAGCACAACGATGCTCTGCACCCACTCCGCCAGGCGGATCATCACCGTGGCGTCGCCGTGGCTGGCGTGCTCGACGGACCAGAAGATGGTGGAGAAGCCCACGATGGCGGTCATGATGAGCCAGCCCAGGATGTTGATGTCCATCCAGCGGCTGGCGGCCCGCACCCGCTTGTTGAACAGGCGCCGCAGCCACAGCATGGTGCCGCCGAAGATCACCATGGCGCCGAAGATGCCGCCGGCGAAGATGGCGATGCCCTGGTGGGCCATGTCGGAGATGCCCATGGCCTGGAACACGGCATGGGGCGTCAGCAGGCCCACCAGGTGGCCGAAGAAGATGCCCAGCATGCCGACGTGGAACACGTTGCTGGCGAAGCGCACGTATTGCTTGGACAGCAGCTGGCTGGAATCGCTCTTCCATGTGTATTGCTCGTGGTCGAAGCGGATCCAGCTGCCCAGGACGAAGGTGGCCAGGGCCAGGTAGGGATAGACCCCGTACAGGATGGTGTGCAGGTCGAAATTCATGTCGTTCTCCTAAATCAGGCGGCGGCCTCGGCCACGGGTTGGCCCAGGCGGCTGCGTTGTTCCACCAGGCGCACCAGGGGTGCGTAGGGGCTCTCGGCCTTTTCAAGATTGGCGGCCAGCTGGTTCAGCACCTTGCTCCACTGGGACAGGAACATGCGGGCCTCATCCCCCTCCAGCTGGGCGGCGAACTCCAGCACCAGGGGCAGGTAGTCCGGCAGTTCCTGGGGGCTGCCGTCGTTGGCGGCCAGCTCCAGGCCGTACTGCTTGTAGTACTCGGTGAGGTCGATGAGGGCGGGCCCCCGGTTCTTGTCGTCGCCGAACAGATGGTGGGTCAGATGCAGGGCGTGTTCCGGCGTCAGGTCGAAGGTCTGCACATAGTCCGCCTGGGACGCCGTCAGATCCTGGTCCGCCAGGTGGCGCATGAAGCGCTCCAGCACCAGCCATTCCGTGGCCTCGAAGCCCTGGCGCAGGAGGCCGTGGAGCTGGGGCAGCGCGGCTGTCAGTTCCGGGTCCGGGTAGTCGAGCAGTTTGGAAAGCAGTTTGTAGAACATGGCGTTTCTCCTTATCCGCGCTCGTCGGCGGACGGGGCCGGTTGCAGGGACTCCACCGTCTCCTTGCGCCGCTCGGGGAACAGGGAATTGGGGGAGATGCCGGGCGACGAGTCGTTGCCGAAGCTGAAGCCGTTCTGGCCCTGGAAGGCGTAGAAGTCCTCCAGGCTCACCTCCTGGTGGCCCGTGGGGATGACGAAGCGGTCCTCGTAGTTGGCGATGGCCAGGTAGCGGTACATCTCCTTGGCCTGGGCCTCGCTGATGCCCGCTGTCTCCAGGGCGCGGGTATCGGCCTGTCCGTCCACGTGCACCGAGCGCATGTAGGAACGCATGGCCAGGAGACGGTTGAGGGCGCTGGCCACGGGGGCTTCCTTGCCCGCCGTGAGCAGGTTGGCGAGGTAGCGCAGGGGGAGGCGCAGGGTGTTGGCCAGGGGGATGGCGCCGTCCGGCCCCGTGGGCAGGTTGCCCTGGTCGATCTGGGACTGCACCGGGGAGAGGGGCGGCACGTACCACACCATGGGCAGGGTGCGGAACTCGGGGTGCATGGGGAAGGCGATCTTCCAGTCCATGGCCATCTTCCAGATGGGCGACTTGCGGGCCGCCTCGATCCAGTCCTCGGGTACGCCGTCGCGGCGGGCCGCGGCGATCACCTCGGGGTCGTTGGGGTCGAGGAAGATCTTGCACTGGGCCTCGTAGAGATCCTGGTCGTCCGGGGTGCTGGCCAGCTCTTCGATGCGGTCGGCGTCGTACAGCATGATGCCGTTGTAGCGGATGCGGCCCACGCAGGACTCGGAGCACACCGTGGGCATGCCGGACTCCACACGCGGGTAGCAGCCGATGCACTTCTCCGCCTTGCCGGATTCCCAGTTGTAGAACACCTTCTTGTAGGGGCAGGAGCTGATGCACATGCGCCAGCCCCGGCACTTGTCCTGGTCCACCAGGACGATGCCGTCCTCCTCCCGCTTGTACAGGGAGCCGGAGGGGCAGGCCGCCACGCAGGCCGGGTTGATGCAGTGGTTGCAGATGCGGGGCAGGTACATGTGGAAGGTGTGCTCGAACTGCTTGTAGATCGCCTTCTCCAGGTTGTGCATGTTGCGGTCCTTGGCCCGCTTCTCGAACTCGCCGGCCAGGTCGTCCTCCCAGTTGGGGCCCCAGGTGATCTTCTCCATCTTCTCGCCGGTGATCTGGGATACGGGCCGGGCCGTGGGCGCCGCCTCGGACAGGGGGGCGTTCTGCAGCCGGGCGTAGTCGTAGGTGAACGGCTCGTAGTAGTCGTCGATCTCCGGCATGTCCGGGTTGGCGAAGATGTTCAGCAGCCGGTCCAGCTTGGAACCGGACTTCAGCTGCAGCTTGCCGTTCTTCAGTTCCCAGCCGCCGCGCCAGATCTCCTGGTTCTCCCACTGCTTGGGATAGCCGATGCCGGGCTTGGACTCCACGTTGTTGAACCACATGTACTCCGCGCCCTTGCGGTTGGTCCACACGTTCTTGCAGGTGACCGAACAGGTGTGGCAGCCGATGCACTTGTCCAGATTGAAGACGAAGGCGAATTGCGCACGAACTTTCATATCAATCTCCTAACTCGTAGGGCGGATCAGGCACAGCCGCGATCCGCCGTTTGCATGGCGGCGGGCTACGCTTCGCTAACCCGCCCTACGACTCAATTTGTTAACCACCGAGACCCGCTGGCGTTGTGACCCAGCCATGAGACCCGTCGCTTTTGGAACCTCGGCGGTTGAACCCTTTAACACCCTCCTCCCCCTCATGGGGAAGGAGGAAGACATCACTTCGGACCGATCCCGGGCGGGTTGCGCTGCTGCTCCCGCTCCGGGGTCAGCGGCCGCTCCAGCCAGTCCACGTCCCGGTCCTCGATCCTGCGCACCACCACCACCTCGTCCC
>CAZREY010000038.1:0-12881 GCA_964599015.1 uncultured Thiobacillus sp. | reverse complement strand
CGGTCTTCACCGCCCTGTTCGTGCTGCTGACCCTGCTCTTTCTGACGCCACTGCTGTACCACCTGCCCCAGGCGGTGCTGGCGGCCATCATCATCATGGCGGTGATCGGCCTGGTGAACTTCGGCGCGGTGAAGCACGCCTGGCATGCCAACCGCCACGACGGCATCGCCGCCGTGGTGACCTTCATCGCCACCCTGGCCTTCGCCCCCCACCTGGACAACGGCATCATGGTGGGCGCCGGCCTGGCCCTGATCCTGTTCCTGATGCGCACCATGAAGCCCCGGGTGGCCCAGCTGGGACGCTACAAGGATGGCACCCTGCGCGACATCAAGGTCAACCCGGACATTCCCACCAGCGAGCATGTGGTGGCCATGCGCTTCGACGGGCAGCTCTATTTCGCCAACGTGTCCTTCTTCGAAGACACCGTGCTGGAGGCCCTGGCCGATCACCCCAAGGCACGCTACTTCCTGGTGGTGGGCGATGGCATCAACCAGCTGGACGCCTCCGGCGAGGAGGTGATCCACCACCTGGTCAGCCGGCTCAAGGACGCGGGGGTGAACCTGGTGTTCTCCGGCCTGAAGAAACAGGTGCTGGACGTGATGCGCGCCACCGGCCTGTTCGAACTGATCAGCCAGGACAACATCTTCGCCACCGAGGACCAGGCCCTGGCCGCCATCTATGAGCGGCTGGGGGAGGCGGCGGGGGACGATTTGTTCTGTCTGGTGAAACCCGCGTGATACTTTCAACACAATCCTTGGCCTGATGCACGGCGGACGCCCATTCCCATGACCGAGCCCCTGTTCCCGATTCCCTTCGACCCCGTCAACCTGGCCTGGGGCGGGGTGCTGTTCTGGCTGTGTCTCGGCGCGGCCGCGTTGTTCCTGCAACGCGCGCGCGGGCTCCTGGCCCTGGTTTTTCCGCTGGGCGCCCTGGGGGCGCTGTTCATGGCCTGGGTGGGGATGATGGGCTTGCTGGGGCCGGCGTCCGCCATCGTGCTGCCCATCGGCCTCCCCGACCTGCCGTTCCATCTGCGCCTCGATGCCCTCTCGGCTTTTTTCCTGGCCTTGCTGGGCGGCGCCGCGTTCGGGGTGACGCTGTACGCGTGGGGCTATTTCGGCAAACTGGAATCCGGCCCCCTGGCCTTGCTGGCGCTCTGGTACCACCTGTTCCTGGCCGGCATGGCGACGGTGCTGCTGGCGGACGATGCCTATGCCTTCATGGTGGCCTGGGAGGTCATGGCCCTGTCCTCCTATTTCCTGGTCACCACCGACCATGACCGGCCGGCCATCCGCCAGGCCGGGTTCCTCTACCTGCTCATCGCCCATGTGGGGGCCGTGGCCCTGCTGCTCTGCTTCGGCGTGCTGCAAGGCGGCGAAGTGGCCAACACCGGGGCCTATACCTTCGCCTACATGCGCGTGGCTGAAATGACCCCCTTCTGGGCTTCGGCGGCCTTCCTGCTGGCCCTGTTCGGTTTTGGCGCCAAGGCCGGCCTGGTGCCCATGCACGTGTGGCTGCCGGAGGCCCATCCGGCGGCGCCTTCGCCGGTGTCCGCGCTGATGTCCGGGGTGATGCTGAAGACCGCCATCTACGGCCTGCTGCGGGTCACCTTCGACCTGCTCAACATCCAGCTGAACTGGTGGGGCACGCTGGCGCTGGCGCTGGGTCTGGTCACCGCCCTGTACGGCGTCATCTTCGCCGCCGTGCAGGCGGACATGAAGCGGCTCCTGGCCTGGTCCTCCATCGAGAACATCGGCGTGCTGCTGGCCGGCTTCGGCCTGACCCTGATCTTCTACACCGACGGCAAGGGCGCCCTGGCGGCCCTGGCCCTCACCGCCATGCTGTACCACGCCCTGAACCACGCCTTCTTCAAGGGGCTGTTGTTCACCGGCGCGGGCGCGGTGCTGCACGCCACCGGCGAGGGCAACATGGACCGCCTGGGCGGCCTGATGCGGGCGATGCCCCGGACCGCCTGGCTGACCCTCGTCGGCGCCCTGGCCATCGCCGGCCTGCCGCCCCTGAACGGCTTCGTTTCGGAATGGCTGCTGTTGCAGGCCTTCCTGCTCACGCCGGGTTTGACCCAGCCCTATCTCAACATGGTGATTCCGGTGGCCGCCGCCTCCGTGGCCCTGGCCGCCGCCCTTGCCGCCTATGTGATGGTGAAGTTCTTCGGCGTGACCTTCCTGGGCGTGGCCCGTTCCGAGGCGGTGGAACATGCCCACGAGGCGGGCCGGCGCGAGCTTTTGGGCATGATCTGGCTGGCGCTGGGCTGCGTGCTGTTGGGCCTGTTCCCGGCCCAGGTCATCGATGTCCTGGCGCCGGTGGTGCGCCTGCTCACCGGCCAGACCCTGGTGAACGACGGCAATTGGCTGTTGCTGGCGCCCGTGGACGCGGCGCGGGCCAGCTACGCGCCCCTGGTGTTCCTGGCCGTGGTGGTGGCGACCCTGCTGCTGGTGTTCGTCTGGGTGCGCCGCGTCTATCACGGGCGGGTGCGCCGTTCCGATCCCTGGGATTGCGGCTACCCGGAACAGGACGCGCGCATGCAGGACAGCGCCGAGGGCTTCGGCCAGCCCATCCGCCAGATATTCAGCGCCTTCATGCGGGTGGAGCGGGAAACCCCGGACCCCTTCGAGCGCCATCCCAGGTACCGGGGCGACAGCCGCGACAAGCTGTGGGTGCTGCTCTACCAGCCCATCGCCGACCTGAACGCCTGGTTGTCGGCCCAGGCCGGACGCCTGCAGCACGGCCGCATCCAGTGGTACCTGATCTACAGCTTCGCCACCCTGATCTTCCTGCTTGTTTTCGTCACACGGTGATGGGCATGTATTTGATGATGCTTAACATTTTGATGACCATGCCCATCTCCCTCTCCCCCAGCCCCTCTGTGGGCTTCGCCCATCCCTTCGGGACCAGCCTTCGGCTGTCCTGCGCCCTGCGGGCTGGTCCCGCATGGCGGGCGAGGGGAGCCTCGAGCCGCTCCGCGGTCACCCGGAGAAAGTCATGAGCACTGGCATCCTCCTGCAAATCGCCCAGACCCTGGCCGCCATCCTGCTGGCCCCGCTGTTGATGGGCTGGGTCAACCAGTGCCGCGCCTGGCTCCAGGGCCGCTCGGCGCCGCCCATCACCCAGCCCTACCGCGCCCTGCGCAAGCTGTTCCACAAGGACGCGGTGCTCGCCCACAACGCCTCGCCCCTGACCCGTTTCGCGCCCTACATGATCTTCGCCTGCATGGCCCTGGCCGCGGGCCTGGTGCCCACCATCGCCAATGACCTGCCGTTCTCACCGGCGGCGGACGCCATCGCCTTGGTGGGTGTCTTCGCCCTGGCGCGCGTGTTCCTGGCCCTGGCGGCCATGGACATCGGTACCTCCTTCGGCACCCTGGGGGCCCGGCGCGAGATGCTCATCGCCTTCCTGGCGGAGCCGGCGCTGCTGATGGTGTTCTTCACCGCCAGTCTGATCTCCCAGTCCACGGAACTGCCCACCATCGTGGAGACCCTGGCCCACCAGGAGTTCGCCATCTATCCCAGCCTGGCCTTCGCGGCGGTGGCCTTCTGGATGGTGTCCACGGCGGAAAACGCCCGCATCCCCGTGGACAACCCCACCACCCATCTGGAACTGACCATGATCCACGAGGCCATGATCCTGGAATATTCCGCCCGGCACCTGGCCCTCATCGAATGGGCCGTGGCCCTGAAGCTGTATACCTATTCCGTCCTCGGCATCGCCCTGTTCCTGCCCTGGGGCATCGCGCCGCAAGGCGAGCTGGGCGCGCTGCCCCTGGCGGTGCTGGCCCTTTTCGCCAAGATGGCAGCGGGCGGCGCGGCGTTGTCCCTGCTGGAGGCCATTTCCGCCAAGGTGCGTCTGTTCCGCGCGCCGGAATTCCTGGGCACCGCCTTCCTGCTGGGGGTACTGGGCATGCTGATTCATTTCCTGCTGGAGGTCTGAGATGAGCCTGACGTATCACCTTCAGGTCGTGAATCTGCTCGCTGCCCTGCTGCTGCTGATCTCCTTCGCCATGCTGTCCCAGCGCCGCGTCGTCGGCCTGGTGACGCTGTTCGCCTGGCAGGGCGCGGCCTTGTGCGTCTCCACCGCCATCGTCGCCTGGTCCACCGGCCAGCACCACCTGTATTGGTCGGCGGCCCTCACCCTCGTGCTCAAGGTCGTCGCCATGCCCTGGTATTTCTACCGCCTGGTGAGGAAGCTCGACGTGAACCGGGTCGTGGAGCCCATGATCAACATCCCCACCACCATGCTGATCGGCATCGTGCTGGTGATCTTCGCCTTCAATCTGGCGCTGCCCATTTCGGAGATGTCCGGCACGGTGACCCGCTCGACCCTGGGCATCGCCATGGCCTGCGTGCTGCTCGCCTTCCTCATGATGATCACGCGCACCAAGGCCATTCCCCAGGTGATCGGCTTCCTGGCGATGGAAAACAGCCTCTTCTTCGCCGCCACCAGCGCCAGCTACGGCATGCCCCTGGTGGTGGAGCTGGGCGTCGCCCTGGACGTGCTGATCGGCGTGTTCGTGCTGGGCATCTTCATCTTCCAGATCCGCGAGACCTTCGACTCGCTGGACCTCAAGCACATGGAAAAGCTGAAAGAGCACTAAACAATGGAAATCTACTGGGTATTGGGCATCCCCCTGGCCGGCGGCGTGTTTTTGGCCCTCTGGGGCTGTCGCAAGCACGCGCCGGAGATCAATGCGCTGTTCAGCCTGTTGACGCTGGTGGCGGCGGGCGTGCTGACCGCGCGCATCGTCGCCGAGGGACCCATCGTGGTGGGCGAGGGCTGGTTCTTCATCGATCCGTTCAATGTCTTCCTGGTGACCCTCACTGCCTTCGTGGCCTTCACCACGGCCCTGTTCTCACGCCCCTACATGCGTATCGAGCAGGAACACGGCCGCCTCAACGCCCATCGCCTGCGCCTCTACCACAGCAGCTACCAGATCTTCATCGCCGCCATGCTGCTGGCCCTGACCACCAACAACATGGGCATCCTCTGGGTCTCCATGGAGGCGGCCACCCTGGCCACGGTGCTGCTGGTGTCCCTGTACCGCACGCCTGCCTCCCTGGAGGCGGCGTGGAAATACTTCATCCTGTGCGGCGTCGGCATCGCCCTGGCCCTGTTCGGCACCATCCTGCTCTACTTCGCGGCGGAGAAGGTGCTGGGCTCCGGCGGCACGGCTCTGCTGTGGACCCACCTCAACGGCGTCAAGGCGCAACTGGAACCCACGGTGCTGCAGCTGGCCTTCGTCTTCCTGCTGGTGGGCTACGGCACCAAGGTGGGCCTGGCGCCCCTGCACAACTGGCTGCCGGACGCCCACGCCGAAGGCCCCACGCCGGTATCCGCCGTCCTCTCCGGCCTGCTGCTCAACGTGGCCCTGTACGCGGTGATGCGCTCCAAGGTGCTGGTGGACGGGGCCCTGGGCACCGGGGATGGCAACGGCATGGCCGGCGAACTGATGATGGGCTTCGGCCTGCTTTCCGTGGTGGTGGCCGCCTTCCTGATCAAGCGCCAGACGGACGTGAAGCGCATGTTCGCCTACTCCTCCATCGAGCACATGGGCCTCATCACCTTCGCCTTCGGCATGGGGGGGCCGGTGGCGAGCTTCGCCGGCCTGCTGCACATGACCATGCACTCCCTCACCAAGTCCGCCATCTTCTTCGCCGTGGGCCACGCCACCCAGAGCGCCGGCACCCAGCTGATGGAGGGCATCCGCGGCCTGATCAAGACCAACCCCACCATCGGCTGGGGGCTCATGCTTGGCACCATGGCCATCCTGGGGGTGCCCCCCTTCGGCGTGTTCGCCAGCGAGTTCCTGATCATCACCACCGCCATGCACGAACACCCCTGGGCCACGCCCTTCCTGCTCCTGGCCCTGGGCGTGGCCTTCGCCTCCATCTTCGGCAAGGTGCAGCCCATGGTGTTCGGCGAAACCCCCCTGGCCCGCCTGCCGTACCAGCCGGCCCTCGCCCCGGTGTTCATCCACCTGGGCCTGGTGCTGATGCTGGGCCTGTTCATCCCGCCCTACCTGGCCGGCTGGTACCGCCAGGCCGCTGCCTTGTTGGGAGGCTGAGATGCGAATCGGCGAACAAGACTGGAACCTCGGCCAGCTGGCCAGCCATATCTGGCGCGGCCGGATCGAAGTGGCCGCGCTGCCGGCCATGGCCCGGGCGGTGAAGGACGAAGGCGGCCAGCTGGTGGCCCTGTGGGGGTCGGATGACCGGCACCTGGGGGAGGGTTATGCCGTGCACGTCGCCTTCATCACCGCCCATGGCCTGGCCTGGATCATCGCCGGCCTGGATGGCGAGGCCCCTTCCTATCCCGACCTGGCCGGCATCTTCCCCCAGGCCGACCGCATGCAGCGGGCCGCCTTCGACCTCCTCGGCATCAAGGCCGAAGGCGCGGCGGATGATCGCAAGTGGCTGCGCCACAAGGCCTGGGCGGCGAACGAGTTTCCCCTGCGCAAGGATTTCGCGGCCGCGTCGGCTGAGGAGGCCCCGGTGGACGGTTACCCCTTCATCCGGGTGGCGGGCGAGGGCGTGCACGAGATTCCGGTGGGCCCCATCCACGCAGGCACCATCGAGCCGGGCCACTTCCGTTTCTCCATCATCGGCGACCGCATTCTCAAGCTGGAAGAGCGCCTGGGCTATACCCACCAGGGCGTGGAAAAGCGCTTCGAGGGCATGGACTTGGTCACCGGGGCCAAGCTCGCCGGCCGCGTCTCGGGCGACACCCACAGCGCCTTCGCCTGGGCCTACTGCATGGCGGTGGAACAGGCCACCGGCAGTGTCGTGCCGGAGCGGGCACTCTGGCTGCGCGCCCTGTTCCTGGAGGTGGAGCGGGTGGCCAACCACCTGGGCGACCTGGGCTACCTGGGCAACGACGTGGCCCTGAGCTTCGGCTTCATGCAGTTCTGGCGCCTGAAGGAAGACTGGCTGCGGCTGTCGGGCAGGCTGTTCGGCCATCGCTATCTGTTCGACCGCATCATCCCCGGCGGCGTGGCCGTGGATCTGGAGGCCGCCGGCCAGGCGGAACTGGCCGCCCTGTGCGCGCGCGTCGAGACGGAAGTGGGCGAGCTCAAGGCCATCTATGACGAACACGCCACCCTGCAGGACCGCTTCGCCAACACCGACATCTGCCAACCCGAGCTGGCCGCGCGCCTGGGCCTCACCGGCCTGGCGGGCCGGGCCAGCGCCCAGGCCTGGGATGCCCGCGCCCAGTTCCCCCAGGCGCCCTACGACCAACTGGGCGTCAACATGGCCACCCAGCGCAGGGGGGACGTGCTGGCCCGGGCCGAGGTGCGCTTCGCCGAGGTGGTGGAGTCCCTGCGGCTGATCCGGGAAATCCTCGCGCGTCTGCCCGCCGGCGCCCTGCATGGGCCGTTGAACCCGACGGCGGGCGTGGCCGAGGGGTTGGGCTGGGTGGAAGGCTGGCGCGGCGAGGTGCTGGTGGCGGTGCGCATCGGCGCCGACGGCCGGCTGGACCGGGTCCACCCCCACGACCCTTCCTGGCAGAACTGGCCCCTGCTGGAGGTGGGCGTGCTGGGCAACATCGTTCCCGATTTCCCCCTCATCAACAAGTCGTTCAACCTCAGCTACAGCGGGCAGGACCTGTGAAACCGGGAAGTGGGAAATGGGCAGTGGGGAGTGGGTCGACCCTCTCACCCCAGCCTTTCCCACTCCCCACTCCCTAACACCCACTCCCCATCATGGCCACCCACCTCATCCTCCAGAAAATCCTCAAGACCGGCCTCGTCTCGGAAGCCGCGCCCGAAGCCGACCTCTCCCTGCGCAGGCGGGAACAGGAACTGCACGCCGAGATCCTCAAGGTGTTCGGCCAGGCGGTGGCCATACGCCACGTGGACGCGGGTTCCTGCAACGGCTGCGAACTGGAAATCCACGCCATCAACGGCCCCCACTACAACATCGAGGGCATGGGCGTGAAGTTCGCCGCCAGTCCCCGCCACGTGGACGTGCTGCTGGTGACCGGACCGGTGTCCCGCAACCTGGAAACGGCCCTGAAGCGCACCTATGACGCCACCCCGGAGCCCAAATGGGTGGTGGCCATGGGCGACTGCGCCGGCGGTTGCGGCATGGCCGGGGGCCTGTTCGGCGAAAACTACGCCTCCCGCGGCAAGATCGCCAACGTCATTCCCGTGGACGTGGAGGTGCCCGGCTGCCCTCCCACGCCCATCGCCCTGTTGCAGGGTATCCTGGCGGCGGTGAGCGGAGGGCGTTGAGTGCCCGGGGCTTGTCGCCCGAAGCGCCGTGCGGGACAGTGCGCCCCATGGCCCCGCCCCTTGACCTGACCACCCGCTTCCATCGCCTGCGTGACCTGCTGGCCGCCCATGAGGACCTCTGGCGGCCGTCCCCTTTCCATGAACCCCGCCCACCCTGGTGCGACCGGCATCCCCGGCTGGCGGCCCAATTGCTGGGGCTGTCGGAGGAGGCGCTCCCGCCCCTGGCCGGCGACAGCCATGCCCTGATCGACCTGCTGGCGGCCCTTGGGACGGAACTGGCCGCCCTGCATGAGCTGATCCGGTTGCCGGCCCTGGAGGCCGCCGCCACGGGTTCACCGCCGACCCGCCTGCTGGCCCATGTGCCCGGGCGCAAGCAGGCCCAGATCACCGCCTTCGCCGAGGCGGTGGGGGAGGTGGGCCACCCGGTGCTGGAATGGTGCGCGGGCAAGGGCCACCTGGGCCGCCTGCTGGCGTGGCGCCAGCCCCAGCCGGTCACCAGCCTGGAACTGGACCCTGAGCTGGTGGAGGCGGGGGTGGACCTGGCCCGGCGCGCCGGCCTGGCCCAGAACTTCCTGCGGGGCGACGCCCTGGAACCGGGTGCCGCCCATCATCTGGCGGACCACCACGCCGTGGCCCTGCATGCCTGTGGCGACCTGCACCTGGCCCTGTTGCGGGGGGCGGTGGAAAAAAAGGTGCCGGCCCTGGACCTGGCGCCCTGCTGCTACTACCGCACCCGCCAGGAGAAATATGAGCCTCTGTGCGGGGACGCGGGCCTGTCCCTGGGCAGGGATGAACTCCATCTGGCCGTCACCGAGACCGTCACCGCCGGGGGCCGGGACCGGCGCCACTCCGCCAGGGCCATGGCCTGGAAGCTGGCCTTCCTGGAAATTCGGGCCGCCGCCGGCGTATCCCGGGACAAACCCTTCAAGCCGGTGCCGGAAGCCTGGCTGGGCCAGGGTTTCCGGGCCTGGATGGAGCGACTGTGCGATCGCGAGGCGGTGCCCATGCCCGCCAACCCTGACTGGGCCGCGCTGGAACAAGCGGGCTGGCGCCGCCATGGCGAGGTGCGCCGCCTGGACCTGGTCCGGCTGGCCTTCCGCCGGCCCCTGGAATTGTGGCTGGTGCTGGACCGGGCCCTGTATCTGGAAAGACATGGCTACCGGGTGCGCCTCGGGGAGTTTTGCGACCGGGGCCTGACGCCGCGCAATCTGCTGATTTCGGCCCGGCTTTGAGCTGTTTCCCCCGACTCCGGGGGCACCTAAAGTTTTCGTGGATTGCGTCGATTAACTACAGACCCGTAATCAGTCGGACAACCAACAAACCACCCGCAGGGGGGACATGACCCACATCCAAGTGCCTGGCGCGGGCAACCGTTCCAGGATTGCCGGCATCCTGGCGCTGATCCTGCTGGTGAGCGGGGCGCTGATATGGAACATGCTGGATGCCTACCGGACCCTGGAGGATTACCAGCGGAGCCTGGCGTCCCACAGCGCGAAGGATCTGGCGGAGGAGATCGCCGCGAGCCTGGATGAACGGCGGGAAAGCCTCTCCCTCCTGGCCCAGATGGAGGGAGGGCTCCTGGCCCGCCTGGCCGCCACGCCCGGGGACCCTGTCCCGCAACGGCGCCTCAAAGACCTGCTGGACTTCCGCTTCAATGATTTCTATACCTTCGCCCTGGCCACACCCCGGGGCGAATTGCTGATGGATGATTTCGGCGAGAGCATGGGGGAGCTGTGCCGCGCGGACCTGCGCGGCTTCGCCGAAGGCCGCGGCCAATCGGCGGTCGTCCACCCTGGCCCGTCGGCCTATCACTTCGATGTCATGGCCAACTGGGCCCATGACGGGCGGCAGGGCATCCTGTTCGTCAGCTTCACCACGGATGGCCTGGCCCAGTGGTTGGCCCAGCACGAGACGCCGGGGCATCGGCTCCTGGTGGTGCGGGCGGAGGACCAGCCCCGGCTGATCGAACTGGCCAGGGCCGGTTCCCGGGACCGCCTGGGCGGGGCACATTTCCTGGACGATGCTGCCCTGGCGCGGTTGGCCGATCTGGGGGCGCGGGCCAAGGTGGCCGGCTCGGGGTGGGAAGTGGTGGATGTGCCGGAGCCCGGCCTGATGGATGAGGCATGGCGGCGCGCCGTCCTGCTCATGGCGGGCGTGGTCCTGGTTTCCCTGCTGGTGGGGGTGATCGCCGTCTGGGCGGTGTCCAGGGACGCGCGCCGCCGCGCGGAAGCAGAGCGGGCGCGGGGCCGCGACCAGGAGGAACTGGCGCGTCGCGTGCAGGAACGCACCCGGGCCCTGCGGGCGGAACGGGACTTCGTGGATGCCATCATCGGCGCCGCCGGCAACATTATCGTGGTGCTGGACAGGGACGGCCGCGTCGTGCGCTTCAACCGGGCCGCCGAGGAGGTGACCGGTTATGCCGCCGACGATCTGATGGGGCAACCGATCTGGGACAGCCTCATCCCGCCGGAACGCCAGGCCGACGTGCGCTGGGTGTTCGACAATCTGAAGCACGACAGGATTGTCGGCACCTATGAAAACGAGTGGGTGATGCGCGACGGCTCCCGCCGCCTGTTCGATTGGCGCAACAGCGTGCTGCGCGACGAGCAGGGCCAGATCAGCCACATCATCGCCCAGGGTTACGACATCACCGAGCAGAAGGCCGCGGAAACGCATATCCGGCGTGACCGGGAACAGCAGTCCACGCTGCGGGGCCTGCTGGAGACCGTGCTGCAGGGCGGCAACCTGGAGGAGACCCTGGGGCGCTGCCTGGAAATCCTGCTGTCGGTTTCCTGGCTGTCCCTGCTGCCCAAGGGCGGCGTGTTCCTGAGCGACGAAAAAGAGGGCGGGCTCCGCCTGGCCGTGTCCCACAACCTGTCCGACGAGGTCAGGCGCCTGTGCGCCCACCTGCCCCTGGGACGCTGCCTGTGCGGGCGGGCCGCGAAGACCTGCGAGATGCAATACGCCGACTGCGTCAACGCACTGCACGAGGTGAAATATCCAGGCATGGCCGACCATGGCCATTACAGCGTGCCCATCCTCTCGGACGAGAAGCTGCTGGGCGTGTTGGTGCTGCACCTGCCCCCGGGCTTCCGCCGCGATGGCGCCAAGGAGGAGTTCATCGCCTCGGCGGCCGGCATCCTGGCCGGCTTCATCAGCCGCAAGCGGGATGAGGTCCAGCTCCGGCGCTTTGCCCAGATCGTGGAAACCTCCGGGGATATGCTTTGCCTGATGGACCGGGAGGAGCGCTATCAGGTGGTCAACCCGGCCTACGCCGCCATGTTCCGCGCCACCCCCGAAGAGCTGATGGGGCAAAGGGTGGCGTCGCTGATGGGGGAGGAGATGCATGCCCGGATCAGTCCCCATCTCGCCGCCGCCCGGGCGGGCGAAGACAGGGTCTTCAGGGCGGAGCGGATTTTTCCGGATGGGCGCCGGCACGTGCTGGACGCGGAATACCGTCCTTTCCGGGTGGAGGGCGAGGTCCAGGGGGTGGTGGCCAGCATCCGTGACGTGACCGAGGAGGTGGACGCGGAGGAGGCGGCCCAGGAGGCGGACAGGCTGTTCCGCGACACCATGGAAGCCAGCCTGATGGGCATCTACATCATCCAGGACCTCCGCTTCCGTTATGTGAATCCCAGCTATGCCGCCCTGTTCGGCTACAGCCCGGAGGAGCTGGTGGACCATATGGGTCCCCTGGACCTGCTGGTGCCGGAACAGCGGGAAGAGGTGGAGGAGAACCTGCGGCGCCGGACCCAGGGCGAGCCGGGCCGCCCCTACGAGTTGAAGGGCTTGCGCAAGGACGGCACCACCCTGGACATCCTGGTCTGGGGCAAGGGCATCCGCTACAAGGGCCAGCCCGCCTCCGTGGGCACCCTGGTGGATATCACCGCCAGCAAGCAGGCCGAGGCCGCGTTGCGGGAGAGCGAGCAGATCCTGGAACGGGCCCAGGGCATGGCCCATGTGGGGAGCTGGGCGGCGGACGTGGCGGCCCGGACCTTCTCGGGTTCCGACGAGGCCCATCGCATCTTCGGCCTCCCCAGGGGCCCCACGCCCTGGGACGATGTTTTCTCGATTTTCCACCCCGAGGACCACGACATGGCGGTGCGGGCCTGGAGCGAGGCCCTGTCCGGCAGCCCATTGGATGTCGAGTGCCGCATCGTGGTGGATGGCATCACCAAGTGGGTGCACACCAAGGCGGAAATGATCTTCGACCCGGCAGGCCACCCCCTCCGGGCCAACGGCATGGTGCAGGACATCACCGAGACCAGGGAGGCACAGCTGGCCCTGGAGGCCCACCGAGCCCACCTTGAGGAACTGGTTTCGGCGCGCACCGCCGACCTGGTGGCGTCGGAATCCCGGGCCCAGCTGATCCTGGAATCCACCGCCGACGGCTTGTTCGGCGTGGACATCCAGGGACGCTTCACCTTCCTCAATCCAGCCGCCTGCGCCATGCTAGGTTATGCGCCGGAGACCCTGGTAGGCCGTCCGGCCCATGAAACCATCCATCACAGCCGGGCCGACGGCACCCCCATCCCCCTCGATGAATGCCCCATGCTGATCTCGCTGCGAAGCGGCGGGCAGCTGCGCCGGGAGGACGAGGTGTTCTGGCGCGTGGATGGCACATGGATTCCCGTGTCCTACG
>CAZREY010000037.1:0-12919 GCA_964599015.1 uncultured Thiobacillus sp. | reverse complement strand
GCCATGCTGCTGTACATCATCACCAACGCCATCCTGTTCAATTTCCTGCTGACCTCCGAGCAGATCCCCCAGGCCCTGGCCCAGTGGGTGACGGACCAGAATCTCCAGGCCTGGCAGTTCCTCCTCATCGTCAACCTGGTGCTGCTGCTGGCGGGCCAGTTCATGGAACCCAGCTCCATCATCCTCATCCTGGCGCCCCTGTTCCTGCCCATCGCCGCCCACCTGGGCATCGATCCCATCCACCTGGGCATCATCATGACCATCAACATGGAGATCGGCATGCTGACGCCGCCGGTGGGCCTGAACCTCTACGTGGCCAGCCACCTGTCCAGGATGGGTCTGTCGGCGGTGAGCCGGGCGGCCCTGCCTTTCGTGGGGGTCATGCTGCTCTTTCTCATGCTCATCACCTATGTGCCGGAAATCTCCCTCTGGCTGGTGGACCTGCTCTATCCGGATACGGCGGGCGTGGCGTCTCCGCCAGATGGCCAGGTGTTTGACTGAGGGCAAGGATTTCCGCGCCTTCCTGGCCTAAATTGATAGCAAGCTGTGAAACCGCTCACAGTCCTGTCATGGGAGGCGGGGTAAGGTAACGGCATCCATCCCACATCCGGACCAGCTTGCATCGGGCCGGGAAGTCCTGATCAACCAATCGGTATTCAACTCGACCGCAGGAGAAAGTCATGCGCAAGTCCTTCCTTTCACTGAGCACACTGAGCGCGACCCTGTTATGCGTGGGCTTCATCAACGCCCACGCGGCGGAGCCGTACTACAACCCCGCCAACCCTGCCAGCCCAACGGGCAAGACCACGGGCTATGAGTTGTATCCGACCATCGGCTGTCCCGGCCAGGCCCTGTTGAACGGCAAGTGCACCACGGCCCCCGAGGCCAAGGCCGCTCCCGCCAAGAAGGCGGAGCCCAAGGCCGCCGCCCCCGCGGATGCATGGCTGCGCAGCTACCTGTACGTGCCCACCGGCGTCAAGGAGACCAGCGGCCTCATGGTGGAACGCCTGGTGCCCCGGGAAGTGGTGGCGGGCCAGCCCTTCGACTACCTGCTCAAGGTCACAAACCTGACGCCTTCCGCCCTCAAGGACGTGTCTGTGTCCGACGTCTGCGGCGACAACTTCACCCTCATCAGCAGCACGCCCCAGACCACCCAGTCCAACAACAACAACCTGCAATGGGACCTGGGCGAGATGGCCGGCAAGGAAACCCGGGACATCACCGTGCGGGGTTCCTACCCCGCCGGAGCCCCCGCCAAGAGCTGCGTCAGCGCGGCCTATGACCTGGCTTCCTGCCAGGCCTTCAACGTGGTGGAGCCCAAGCTCAACCTGACCGTCACAGCCCCCACCGAGGTGATGCGCTGCGATCCCATCCCCGTGCGCTACGTGATCAGCAACCCGGGCACCGGCACCTCCAGGGATGCCGCCCTGACCGGCCATACCCCCGAAGGCCTGATCGGCAAGGACGGCACCCTCATGGGCGTGGCCGCCCTGGGGGATCTGGCCGCCGGCGCCAGCCGCACCGTGGATGCGACGTTCACCGCCAAGGCCCCCGGCATGTACGAATTCAAGCCCGTGGCCAGCGCCATCCCGGAACTGAAGGCCGAAGCCGCCGCCGGCACCAAGGTGACCCAGCCCAAGCTGGAAGTGTCCATGTCCGGCCGGGACGAGGTGCTGCTGGGCCGGGACGTGGCCTACGCCATCAAGGTGGCCAACACCGGCGACGCCGAGGCCCGGGATCTGGTGGTGGAAGAAGTGTTGCCGGCCGGGACTTCCCTGGCCAGCGCCAGCGACGGCGGCAGAGCCGAGGCGGGCAAGGTGGTATGGCGCCTCCCCGCCCTGAAGCCGGGTGAGAGCAGGGAGCTCAATGTGGCACTCAATGTGGGCAACCTGGGCATGGTCACCAGCACCACCCGCGCCACCGCCTACTGCGCCGATGCCGCCACGGCCTCCGCCAAGACCGACGTGAAGGGCATCCCCGCCGTGCTGCTGGAGGTGGTGGACATCACCGACCCGGTGGAAGTGGGCAAGGACACCACCTATGTCATCACCGCCACCAACCAGGGTTCCGCCACGGACGTGAACCTGCGCATCAAGGCCGTGCTGGAGGACAGCATGAGCCTGGTGTCATCGGAAGGCGCCACCACGGGCACCGCCGCGGGCAATGCCGTTGAGTTCGCGCCCCTGCCCGCCCTGGCCCCCGGCGCCCATGCCACCTGGAAGGTGACCGCCAAGGCCGTGAAGCCGGCGGACCACCGCTTCTTCGTGGAAATGACCAGCGACCTGCGCAACCGTCCCGTGCAGGAGACGGAAGCCACCACGCTGTTCAAGTAAGCCCAATGCCCGTGCCGGGGGTGTCCCCGGCCGGCGAGGCGGCACGGTCACCCCGTGCCGCCTTTTTTTCGTCTGGTAGATATGGAGGCTTGAAGCTCAATCGGCAAATGAGAAAATGCTTATTTAGATTTGGGCCAATGCTTTAAGCAATTCTTTTCCGGCCTGTTGTTGGAACGAAACGCCATGACCCCTACCCACAGCGCCTCCGTGCCCCACGAAGAAGTGCGCACCACCACCTGCTACATGTGCGCCTGCCGCTGCGGCATCAAGGTGCACCTGCAGAACGGCCAGGTGCGCTTCATCGAGGGCAACAGCGACCACCCCCTGAACCAGGGCGTGCTCTGCGCCAAGGGCTCCTCCGGCATCATGAAGCAGTACTCCCCCGGCCGCCTGACCCGACCCCTGCGCCGCAAAGCCGGTGCCGAGCGGGGCGCCGGCGAGTTCGAGCCCATCTCCTGGGACGAGGCCTTCGGCATCGTCGAGGAACGCCTGGCGAAGATCCGCGCCACGGACCCCAAGAAGTTCGCCCTGTTCACCGGCCGGGACCAGATGCAGGCCCTCACGGGCCTGTTCGCGCGCCAGTTCGGCACTCCCAACTACGCGGCCCACGGCGGCTTCTGCTCCGTGAACATGGCGGCGGGCCTGATCTACACCATCGGCGGTTCCTTCTGGGAATTCGGCGGGCCGGACCTGGACCGGGCCAAGCTGTTCGTCATGATCGGCACGGCGGAGGACCACCATTCCAATCCCATGAAGATCGCCCTGTCCAAGTTCAAGCGCAACGGCGGCCGCTTCATCTCCATCAACCCAGTGCGCACGGGCTACTCCGCCATCGCCGACGAATGGATTCCCATCAAGCCGGGCACCGACGGCGCCCTGCTGCTGGCCCTGATCCACGAGATCATCAAGCAGGGCCTCTACGACCGGGACTTCCTGGTGCAGTACACCAACGCCGCCGAACTGGTGAACCTGGACCCGGACAGCCCGGAAGAGGGCATGTTCGTACGCTTCGAGGTGCCGCCGGAAGAGGGCTGCTTCGACCCCCAGAACAAGCTGTGGTGGGACCGGGAGATGGACCGCCCCGTGGGCACCCACACCCCCGGCGTGGACCCCCGCCTGCTGGGGGAATTCAAGCTTTCCGACGGCACCCCGGTGAAGCCCGCCTTCCAGCTGCTCACCGAGCGGGTGGAGCACTACACCCCGGAATGGGCCGCCGGCATCACCGGCATCCCCGCCGACACCATCCGCCGCCTGGCCTATGAAATGGGCGTGACCGCCCGGGACCAGAAGATCGAGCTGCCCATCGCCTGGACCGACGTGTGGGACAACGAGCACCAGAGCATCACCGGCAACCCGGTGGCCTTCCACGCCATGCGGGGGCTGGCGGCCCACTCCAACGGCTTCCACACCATCCGCGCCCTGGGCATCCTCATGTCCATCCTGGGCACCATCGACCGGCCCGGCGGCTTCCGGCACAAGGCGCCCTTCCCCCGGCCCATCCCCCCTGCCCGAAGACCCCCACCAAGCCCGAGGACGTGCAGCCCGACACGCCCCTGAACGGCATGCCCCTGGGCTGGCCGGCGGACCCGGACGACCTGTTCGTGGACGAGGCCGGCGAGCCGGTGCGCATCGACAAGGCCTTCTCCTGGGAGTACCCCCTGTCCGTGCACGGCCTGATGCACAACGTCATCACCAACGCCTGGCGGGGCGACCCCTACAAGATCGACACGCTGCTCATCTTCATGGCCAACATGAGCTGGAACTCCACCATGAACGCGGTGGAGGTGCGCAAGATGCTCAACGACAAGGATGAAAACGGCGAATACAGGATCCCCTACATCATCGTCGCCGACGCCTTCCAGTCGGAGATGACCGCCTTCGCCGACCTGATCCTGCCGGACACCACCTATCTGGAACGGCACGACGCCATGTCCATGCTGGACCGGCCCATCTCCGAGTTTGACGGCCCGGTGGATTCCGTGCGCATCCCCGTGCTGCCCCCCACCGGCGAGTGCAGGCCCTTCCAGGAGGTGCTTATCGAGCTGGGGTCGCGACTGAAGCTGCCCGCCTTCGTGGACGGTGACGGCCGGCGCAAGTACCGGGACTACCCGGACTTCATCACCCGCTTCGAGACCGCGCCGGGTTCCGGCATCGGCTTTTTGGCCGGCTGGCGGGGCCTGGGGGGCGAGAAGTCCATGAAGGGCGAGCCCAACCCCAACCAGTGGCAGATGTACGAGCAGAACAACTGCGTCTTCCACTACCACATGCCCAAGTCCTACCAGTACATGCGCAACTGGAACCAGGGCTACCTGCAATGGGCCCAGGCCCACGGCATGACCCGCCACGCGGAGCCCATCAACTGCCACATCTATTCCGAGGTGTTGCAGAAGTTCCGCCTGGCGGCCCAGGGCAAGGGGGACGGGCGCCAGCCGCCGGAGCGCCTGAAGCAGCGCATCGCCACCTACTTCGATCCGCTGCCCTTCTACTACGAGCCCCTGGAGGCCACCCTCTCGGACAAGCACAAGTACCCCCTCAACGCCGTGACCCAGCGGCCCATGGCCATGTACCACTCCTGGGATTCCCAGAACGCCTGGCTGCGCCAGATCCACGCCTACAACTACCTGTACGTGAACCCCAGGACGGCGGCGGCCCAGGGCATCGCCGACGACGACTGGATCTGGGTGGAATCCCAGTGGGGGCGGGTGAAGGCCCTGGCCCGCCTGTCCGAGGCGGTGGAGCCGGGCACCGTGTGGACCTGGAATGCCATCGGCAAGGCCGCCGGGGCCTGGAACCTGGACAAGAATGCCAACGAGTGCAGGCAGGGCTTCCTGCTCAATCACGTGATCTCCGAGGAACTGCCCCCCACCGAGGCGGGGGCGCACCTGTCCAACTCCGACCCGGTCACCGGCCAGGCGGCCTGGTACGACGTGCGGGTGCGGCTCTACAAGGCCGCCTATGACGAGCAGGGGGAGACCTGGCCCCAGTTTGCGGCCGTGCCGTCCGCCCCCGGCACGCCCAAGCGGCAGAAGTGGCTGAACTACTTTGCCGGCAAGTTCGTGGAAAAACGGGAAAAGGGAAAAGGGAAATGAGAAACGCGACCCCCAAGCCCGCCTTTATTCGCCGTGACGCTGTTGCGTTTCCCGTTTCCCGTTTCCCGTTTCCCCATGCGAGGCAATCGTCATGACCCAACTAGCCCTGGTCATCGACCTCAACGTCTGCGTGGGCTGCCATGCCTGCGTCACCTCCTGCAAGCAGTGGAACACCTCCGGCCAGGCCGGCCCCCTGTTCGACGACAACCCCTACGGCAAGGACCCCACGGGCACCTTCTTCAACCGGGTGCAGACCTACGAGGTGGGCGAATTCCCCTGTACCGAGACCCTCCACTTCCCCAAGTCCTGCCTCCATTGCGAGGACGCCCCCTGCGTGCCGGTGTGCCCCACGGGCGCGTCCTACAAGCGCAAGGAGGACGGCATCGTCCTGGTGGACTACGACAAGTGCATCGGCTGCAAGTACTGCTCCTGGGCCTGCCCCTACGGCGCCCGGGAGTTCGACGAGCAGCAGAAGGTGATGAAGAAGTGCACCCTTTGCGTGGACCGCATCTACGACGAGAGCATCCCCGAGGATCGGCGCAAGCCCGCCTGCGTCATCTCCTGCCCCACCAGCGCAAGGCTTTTCGGCGACGTGCACGACCCGGATTCCGAGGTGTCCATCGCCATCCGGGAGAACGGCGGTTACCAGCTCATGCCCGAATGGGGCACCAAGCCGGCCAACCACTACCTGCCCCGGCGCAAGACCAAGCTGCGCATCCACGAGGACGAACTGGTGCGGGCCGACAACCCCCTGAAGAAGGAAGACATCCGCCACGAGGTCAGCAAGGAAGCCACCCTGGACGACTGGCTGATGTAATCCGCCCATGTAATCGGAGTATCCACAAGCATGCATCCCGCTTTTTCCGTCATCTTCCTCACCACCCTCATCGGCGTGGGCCAGGGCCTGTTCCTGGCCCTGTTCTCCAGCCAGGCCTACACGGTGGTGAACGTGCTGCCGGCCCAGTCCGGCGGCTACTACGCCCTGGGCGGCCTCATCGCCCTGGTCTTCCTGGGCCTGGGCCTGGTGGCCTCCTTCTTCCACCTGGGCCACCCGGAGCGGGCCTGGCGGGCCGCCGCCATGTGGCGCACCTCCTGGCTGTCCCGGGAGGTCATCGTCCTGCCCGCCGTCATGGGGCTGATCTTCGTGTACGCGGTGGTGAACGGCTTCGGCATCGAGGCGGACCTGTACGGGCTGGGCATGCCCGGCCAGGTGGCCCTCTCCGTGGGCGTGCTGGGGGTCATCGCCACCCTGGTGCTGTTCCTGTGCACGGGCATGATCTACGCCGCCATCAAGTTCCTGCAGGAATGGGCCACGCCCCTCACGCCCTTCAACTATTTCCTGCTGGGCACCGCCTCCGGCTTCAGCTTCGCCGCCGCCTACTCCGCCCGCATCGCGCCGGAGCTGATGCCCTTCCACGCCGGCTGGGCCATCGTCCTCACCCTGACGGCCCTGGCGTTCCGGGTTGCCGCCCTCATCCGCAACGCCCGCCTCAAGGCCAGGTCCACGGTGCAGAGCGCCATCGGCGTGCGCCACAACAAGGTGCAGCAGCGTTCCATGGGCATGATGGGCGGTTCCTACAACACCCGGGAATATTTCCACGGCCGCACCCTGGCCTTCATGAAGTCGGTGAAGTGGATCTTCCTGGTGCTGGTGTTCCCCGTGCCCGTGGCCCTCATCTGGGCCGGCATGATGAGCGACGCCCCCGCGCTCCTGGCGGCGGGCTTCGGCGTGCAGTACCTGGGCCTGCTGTTCGAGCGCTGGTTCTTCTTCGCCCAGGCCAACCACCCCCAGAACCTGTATTACCAGGTGGTGGGATGACCCGGGCGGGCATCGCCCGCCTATCAAGAAAGGTCATGAGGGGCCGATAATTCCACGGTGTTCCTACAGGGTGGGCGAACAACCGTGGCAAGCATTGTCCAGCTGCTGCACAGCATGGTGCAGAAACAGGCCTCCGATCTGTACATCACGGCGGGGGCCCGCATCAGCCTCAAGATCGACGGCCGGCTGCTGCCCACCTCCCTGCCGGAACTGACACCCGAGTCCTCCCGGGAACTGGCCTACGAACTCATGAGCCCGGAGCAGATCCAGCGCTTCGAGGAGACCCGGGAGATGAATTTCGGCTACGGCATCTCCGGCGTGGGGCGCTTCCGCATCAACGTTTTCCGTCAGCGGGGCGCGGTGGCCATGGTGGTGCGCCATCTGCCCTCCGACATCCCCGCCATCGGCGAACTGGGTCTGCCCCCGGTGCTGGAGCGCCTGGCCCTGGAACGGCGCGGCCTGCTGCTGGTGGTGGGGGCCGCGGGCTCCGGCAAGACCTCCACCATGGCTGCCATGATCGAACACCGCAATGTGCGCATGGACGGCCACATCCTCACCGTGGAGGACCCGGTGGAGTACGTGTTCCGGCACAAGAAATCCCTGGTCAACCAGCGGGAGGTGGGCACCGACACCGACTCCTACGACCTGGCCCTGATCAATGCCCTGCGGGAATCGCCGGACATGATCATGATCGGCGAGATCCGGGAGCGGAACACCATGGAGCAGGTGATCGGCTTCGCCAACACCGGCCACTTCTGTCTCTCCACCCTGCACGCCATCAACAGCTACCAGGCCCTCACCCGCATCATCAGCTTCTTCCCCCTGGAGACCCGCAACGCGGTGCTGTACGACCTGGCTTCCTGCCTGGTGGGCATCGTCGCCCAGCGCCTGGTGCGCACCAAGGCAGGGGCGCGGGTGCCGGCCGTGGAGGTCTTCACGGTGAACTACCACATGCGGGAACTGATCCGGGAAGGCAAGCTGGGGGAGATACGGGAGATCATCGAGAAGGGCCGCACGGACGAACTGCAAAGCTTCGACTACGCCCTCATACGGCTCTATCGCGAGGGCCGGATCGACTTCGACGAGGCCAAGGCCAATTCCGATTCACCCCGGCAACTCCACCTGCTGGCGGACAGCGCCGAGGAGGACATCCCGGCGGGAGGCGACGTCCCCCGGGGCGCCCGCCTCGGCGTGGGGCTGGAAGTGCCCACCATCGATCTGCCCTGACCGGCAGGCCGCTCCGGCGGTGATCAGTCGCCCGTCCCGGCCCGGGCGGCCCGCCATTGCCCCAGGGCATCATCCGCCTTCTCCAGGTTGTGCAGCAGGCGGATGCCTTCCGCCGGCGTGGTCAGGCGCCGGGTTCCCGCGCCGCCGGCCCAGATCTCGACATGGGCGTCCAGGCGTTGCCTCAGTTCCGCCAGCACGGGCGGGATGCGGCGGTGGGAGTAGGCGGCGCTGAAGGACAGCACCACCGCATCCACCCCGTGGACCCGGGCGGCGTCGCGGATATCGTCCAGGGGCGTCTGGGTCCCCAGGGAGATGCAGTGGGCCCCGGCCAGGACCAGCACCGACGCCACCATGAGCAGGCCCAGGCCGTGGGCCTCGTCCGGCAGGGTGGTGAGCAGCAGGCGGGGGCGTCCGGCCGGGTCGTTGAGGGGGTCCAGGGCGCCACGCAACAGGCCCTGCACCACCTCGGTGTACAGATGCTCCTCATGGATTTGCAGGACACCCCGGGCCCAGGCCTCCCCCACTGCTTCCGTAAGGGGGGCTATGCTGTCCTGGACAAAACCCCGTAAACCCTGTTGCTGCAACTGCCGTGATAGCAGCCGCCGCAGGGCATTCAGGTCGTGGCTTCGCAACAGGTCCAGCGCCTCGGCGATGGCATCCTCCCCCCGGCCGGCGTAAGCCGCCAAGGCCGGGCGTGTCCCGAGGGCCCGGAGTTCCTCCTCGGATCGCCCCACCAGCCTGGAAGGGCGCATGCCTGCGTCCATGAGCCGCCTGATGAGGCGCAGGCGCGCCACCTGATCCGCCGGGTACTGGCGTTCGCCATGATCGTCCCGCAGGGGCACGGGGAAGCCGTAGCGGCTTTCCCACTTGCGCAACACGTCCTTGGATATCCCGGTCTCGCGCTCCACGGCGCTGATGTTCAGAGTGAGGGTTTCAGCTTCCATTTGTCCTGGACAAATACGTTGACAGACCCATGAGGTATGTCTATGTTAGAGCTGTATCCACTTTTGTCCAGGACAATGTCATGAATTTCCCGAATTTGTCCAAGACCGCCGCCCGGCCGGCCCTGATTCCCGTCAGCTTCATGGCCGCCCTGGTACTGCTGCTGGCGACGGCGCTGCTGGCTTCCCAGGCCCGGGCCGGCGAATGTCCGGAACTGCTGCGTCACACTTTCGCCAGCCTTCAGACCGGCGAACCCCGGGATCTCTGCCGTTACCGGGGCCAGGTGCTGCTCGTGGTGAATACCGCCAGCTATTGCGGCCACACCGATCAATACGGGTCCCTGGAGGCCCTTTACCGGAAATACAAGGGCCAGGGCCTGGTGGTGCTGGGCTTCCCCTCCAACGATTTCGGCGGCCAGGAGCCTGGCAGCAACCGGCAGATCGCCAAATTCTGCCGCCTGACCTACGGCGTGGAGTTCCCCATGTTCGAGAAATCCAGGGTGGTGGGGGAAGGCCGCAACGCCCTGTTCGCCGAGCTGCACCGCCGCACCGGCCAGCAGCCCCGCTGGAATTTCCACAAGTACCTGATCGACCGGGACGGCAGCCGGGTCCTCAGCTTCGAGTCCTCCGTGTCCCCCGATGACAGACGCCTGATGCAGGAAATGAAAAGGATGCTGGATGCGAGCAAGGCGGTCAGGCGAAGCACCTGAGCCCTTGGACTGCATGGAATAACGGAGCGAGGAAGGAGACGCCCATGACCGCAGCCGCCCGCATGGCCATCAACTGGGTGGAGCAGGGCCTGGTGCCCGACACGGTGATCCGCCAGGGCATCCGGCGGCTGCTGGCCCGGCGCCTGGAGGAGATCGAAGCCGGGGACTGCGCGGCCGGGGCCGAGGCCGTGGAGAAAGTGATCCGGGTGATGGATTCCGGCCCCGTCGCCCTGGTGCCGGAACGGGCCAACGAACAGCACTACGAGGTGCCCGCGGCCTTCTTCGATCAGGTGCTGGGCCCTCGCCGCAAATACAGCGCCTGCCGCTGGGGCGAGGGCGTGACGGACCTGGCCGGGGCCGAGGAAGAGGCCCTGGCCCTCACCTGCCAGCATGCCGGCCTGGGCGACGGCCAGGACATCCTGGAGCTGGGCTGCGGCTGGGGTTCCCTGAGCCTGTGGATGGCGGAGCGCTACCCCGGGTCCCGCATCACCGCCGTGTCCAACTCCCGCTCCCAGAAGGCCTTCATCGACGCCCAGGCCGCGGGCAAGGGCCTGGCCAACCTGCGGGTGATCACCGCCGACATGAACGACTTCGCCCTGGACGAGCGCTTCGACCGGGTGGTTTCGGTGGAGATGTTCGAGCACATGCGCAACTGGCGGGCGCTGTTCGCCCGGGTGCACGGCTGGCTCAGGCCCGGGGGCCGCTTCCTCATGCACGTGTTCTGCCATCGCTCCACGCCTTATTTCTTCGAGGACCAGGGCCCCACGGACTGGATGGGCCGGCATTTCTTCAGCGGCGGCCTGATGCCCAGCGACGACCTGCCCCTGCGTTTCCAGGACGATCTGAAGCTGCTGCAACGATGGCGCTGGGACGGCCGCCACTACGAGCGCACCCTCAACGCCTGGCTGGAGACCATGGACAGCCGGCGCGCCGCCGTCCTACCTCTCCTGGCCGGGGCCTACGGGGACGACCAGGCCCAGATCTGGTGGCAGCGCTGGCGCATCTTCTTCATGGCCTGCGCCGAACTGTTCGGCTACGACCAGGGGCAGCAGTGGTGGGTCAGCCACTACCTGTTCCACCGGCCGGAGGCCCGGGCCTGATGTTCGCCGGCGGATTGCCCCGCACCCCGGCCGAGCCCCTGCCGGGCTGGCTGCCCAACCTGGCCGCCTTCCAGGCCGGCTGGTGGGCCGTGGTGCTGACGGCGGCGGCGGACAGGCCCCTGGTGGGCATGGCCGTGGTGGCGGTTCTGCTGGCCTGGCATCTGCTGCGGGTGCGTCCCCGCCGCGGCGAGCCGGTCCTGATCGGCCTGACCGCCCTGGCGGGACTCGCCTTCGAGAGCCTGTTGCAGGCCACCGGCTGGGTGTCCTTCGCCGGCGCGGGCCCGGCCGCATGGCTGGCCCCCCTGTGGATGGCCGCCCTGTGGGCCAACTTCGCCACCACTCTCAACGTGTCCCTGCGCTCCCTGCGGGGCCGTCCCTGGCTGGCGGCCGGGCTCGGCGCCGTGGGCGGGCCTGCCGCCTACTGGGGCGGCGCCCAACTGGGGGCCATGACCTTCCACCATCCGGCCGCCGGGCTGGCCGCCCTGGGGCTTGCCTGGGCCCTGCTGACGCCCCTGCTGCTGGCCGTGGCGGCAAGGATCGACCGGAGCGCCCGCCCATGACGGCCGCCTTCGCCTGGACCGCCGCCCTCCAGTCCCTGGGCTGGATCCTGCTGGCCGCCGGGCTGGCCTGGCTGGCCAGCCTCCCGCGCCGGGACGTGAGCATCGTCGACAGCCTCTGGGGGGTGATGATCGCCCTGGGGGGCTGGGCCTACGCCCTGGGCGCGGACCAGGCGGGCCCCCGGGAGGCCCTGGTGCTGGGACTGGCCACGCTCTGGGCCCTGCGCCTCTCCGGCCACATCGCCTGGCGCAACCGGGGCCACGGGGAGGACCGCCGCTACCAGGCGATCCGCGCCCGCAACCAGCCCCATTTCGCCTTCAAGAGCCTGTACCTGGTATTCGGCCTCCAGGCGGTGCTGGCCTGGATCGTGGCCTGGCCCCTCATGGCCGCCCTGGCCGGCGACGCTCCCCTGGGCTGGCTGGACGGGCTGGGCGCCGCACTGTGGCTGTCCGGCATCGCCTACGAGGCCGTGGCGGACCGGCAGCTGGCCCGCTTCAAGGCCGATCCCGCCAACGCCGGCCGGGTCATGGACCGGGGCCTGTGGCGCTACAGCCGCCACCCCAACTACTTCGGCGAATGCTGCGTCTGGTGGGGCGCCTGGCTGGTGGCCCTGGCCGCCGGCGGCGCCTGGACCGTCGTCTCGCCCCTGCTGATGACCGTGCTGCTGCTCAAGGTCTCCGGCGTCGCCCTGCTGGAACGGGACATCGGCGAGCGCCGGCCCGCCTACCGTGACTACATCGCCCGCACCAGCGCCTTCTTGCCCTGGCCCCCACGGCCCATGCCGTCAAAGGCCGGCGGGGAGGTGAGGGAATGAAAAAAGCCTGGATGGTTCTCCTGGGCGCCGGATTTCTGGCCGGCTGTCAGAGCGTCCAGCGGCCGCCCATCGCCCTGGTGGAGCAGGTGGACCTGCCACGCTTCATGGGTGACTGGTACGTCATCGCCAACATCCCCACCTTCCTGGAGAAGGGCGCCCACAACGCGGTGGAGTCCTACCGCCTCGCGCCGGACGGCAGCATCGAGACCACCTTCACCTTCCGCGCCGGCGGCTTCGACGGCGAGGAGAAGCGATACTCTCCCCGCGGCTTCGTGGTGGAGAACACCGGCAACGCGGTCTGGGGCATGCGGTTCGTCTGGCCCATCAA
>CAZREY010000036.1:5214-12959 GCA_964599015.1 uncultured Thiobacillus sp. | reverse complement strand
TTCCCGGATGGCGCGGCGTTCCACCTGGGTGGCGCCGGAGGGCACGCAGATGATGATGCGGGGGCTGGGATGGAACAGGCGGGTGTCGTGCACCTTCTTGATGAAGAACTTGAGCATCTGCTCGGTGACATTGAAGTCGGCGATGACGCCGTCCTTCATGGGGCGGATGGCCTGGATGTTGCCCGGGGTGCGCCCCAGCATCTGCTTGGCCTCCAGGCCCACGGCCTGGATGATCTTCTTGCCCGACAGGCCTTCCTGGCGAATGGCGACCACGGAGGGCTCGTTCAGGACGATGCCCCGGCCGCGCACGTAGATCAGCGTGTTGGCGGTGCCCAGGTCGATGGCCAGGTCGGTGGAAAAATAGCCGCGTAGGAATCCGAACATGAAACGTTCCCGGTAAGGGTCAAAAAATAGCGGCGTATGATAACCTACGCCGCCTTATGAAATAAGGCGTTAGCAGCGAAATGTCCCTTTCCATCGAAGATGTCAAACGCATCGCCCGGCTGGCCCGCATCCGGGTCACGGATGCGGAGGCGGCCCAGACCCAGACCCAGCTCAACGGCATCTTTTCCCTCATCGAGGAGATGCAGGGGGTGGATACCGCCGGCATCGAGCCCATGGCCCATGCCCAGGATCTTTCCCAGCGCCTGCGGCCGGACGTGGCCACCGAACCCGATCGCCGCGAGGCCTACCAGGCCGTGGCGCCCCAGATCGAGAACGGCCTGTACCTGGTCCCTAAAGTCATCGAGTAATACTCCATACCGTTGCCCATCCCGATGCCTACCTCTTCACCCACCATCAAACAGCTTGCCGACCAGCTGGCGGCAGGCACCGTCTCCAGCGTGGAGTTGTGCCAGGACTACCTGGACCGCATCGAACGCCTGAATCCTACACTCAACGCCTTCGTCACCGTGGACAGGACCAAGACCCTGGCCGAGGCACGGGCCGCCGATGCCCTGCGCGCCTCCGGCCGGGGCGGCATACTGGCCGGCATTCCCATCGCCCACAAGGACATCTTCTGCGCCGAGGGCTGGCTCACCACCTGCGGCTCCAGGATGCTGTCCAACTTCGTCTCGCCCTACGATGCCCACGTGATCCAGCAGTTCAAGGCGGCGGGCATGCCGTCCCTGGGCAAGACCAACATGGACGAGTTCGCCATGGGCTCCTCCAACGAGACCAGCTTCTACGGCCCGGTGAAGAACCCCTGGGATACCGGCCGGGTGCCCGGCGGCTCTTCCGGCGGCAGCGCGGCCTGCGTGGCGTCCCGCATGGCCCCCGCCGCCACGGGCACGGACACGGGCGGCTCCATCCGCCAGCCCGCCGCCCTGTGCGGCATCACGGGACTGAAGCCCACCTACGGCGTGGTGTCCCGCTACGGCATGATCGCCTTCGCCTCCTCCCTGGACCAGGCTGGCCCCATGGCCCGGACCGCCGAGGACTGCGCCCTGCTGCTCAACGTCATGGCCGGTTTTGACGAGCGGGACTCCACCAGCCTGGAGCGGCAGAAAGAGGATTACACCCGGGACCTGGAGAAACCCCTGGCGGGCCTGAAGATCGGCCTGCCCCGGGAATTCTTCGGCGAGGGCCTGGCGGGTGACACCGCCAGGGCCGTGGACGAGGCCATCGCCCAGTTCAGGAAACAGGGCGCCGAAACCGTGGAGGTGGGCCTGCCCAACTCCAGGCTGTCCGTGGCCGCCTACTACGTGCTGGCCCCGGCGGAGGCCAGCAGCAACCTGTCCCGCTTCGACGGCGTGCGCTACGGCTACCGCACCCCCGAGTACACGGACCTGCTGGACATGTATGAGAAAACCCGGGCCGAGGGCTTCGGCGGCGAGGTGAAGCGCCGCATCCTCATCGGCACCTACGTGCTCTCCCACGGCTACTACGACGCCTATTACATCCAGGCCCAGAAGCTGCGCCGCCTCATCGCCAACGACTTCACGGAAGCGTTCAAGCAGTGCGACGTGATCCTGGGCCCCACCGCCCCCACCACCGCCTTCCGGCTGGGGGAGAAGTCCGACGACCCGGTGCAGATGTATCTCTCCGACATCTACACCATCGCCGTGAACCTGGCGGGCCTGCCGGGCATGAGCCTGCCCTGCGGCTTCGACGCCCAGGGCCTGCCCATCGGCCTGCAGCTCATCGGCAACTATTTCGGCGAGGCGCGCATGCTCAACGTGGCCCACCAGTACCAGCTGGCAACGGACTGGCACCAGCGCCAGCCCTCTCCGGGAGAATGATGGCCATGAATGACCTGTCCACCCGCTTCAGCAACGAGCAGCTTCACCGCATCACCAACCAGGCCATGATTTACATGTGCGCCTGCCCGGCCCAGATGGCGCGGCAGATACTGAACCTGCGCGAGTTGTTCGACTACCAGCGCGCTTGCGCCGTCAAGGATCACTTGATGGCGCAGGTCCATGCCCGCATCGCGGAATCGGCGGCCCGGGCCCATGCCGAACTGGAACGATGCCTGGATGAGGTGCTGGACCTGGAGGGCTGGGACAGGGCCACCCTGACCATGCCTGCCGGCTTGCGTGAACTGCGCGACCAGGCCATCGATAACGAATAGGGCCGGACCGCGCCGGCACACGGGAACACGACTATGCAATGGGAAACCGTCATCGGGCTGGAAGTGCACACCCAGCTCACCACCCAATCGAAGATCTTCTCAGGGGCCAGCACCGCCTTCGGCGCCGCGCCCAACACCCAGGCCTGCCAGGTGGACATCGCCCTGCCCGGCGTGCTGCCGGTGCTGAACAAGGGGGCGGTGGAGCGGGCCATCAGGTTCGGCCTGGCCATCGGCGCCAAACTCAACCGCACCAACGTCTTCGCCCGCAAGAATTACTTCTACCCGGACCTGCCCAAGGGCTACCAGATCAGCCAGTTCGAGCTGCCCATCGTGGAAGGGGGCAGCATCGACATCCAGGTGGGTGAGGACACGAAAACCGTCCGCCTGACCCGGGCACATCTGGAGGAAGACGCGGGCAAGTCCCTGCACGAGGACTTCCATGGCATGACCGGCATCGATCTGAACCGGGCCGGCACCCCCCTGCTGGAGATCGTCTCCGAGCCGGACATGCGCTCCGCCAAGGAGGCCGTGGCCTACGCCAAGGCATTGCATACGCTCGTTACCTGGATCGGCATCTGTGACGGCAACATGCAGGAAGGCAGCTTCCGGGTGGACGCCAACGTCTCCGTGCGGCCCAGGGGGCAGGCCGAATTCGGCACCCGGCGGGAGATCAAGAACCTGAACTCCTTCCGTTTCCTGGAGCAGGCCATCGACTACGAGGTGCGCTGGCAGATCGAGCAGATCGAGGACGGCCACAAGATCCAGCAGGCCACCGTGCTGTTCGACCCGGACACGGGCGAGACCCGCATGATGCGCAGCAAGGAAGATGCCCACGACTACCGCTACTTCCCGGACCCGGACCTGCTGCCGGTACGGCTGGACGAAACATGGATCGAGCAAATCCACGCTTCGCTACCGGAATTGCCCAGCGCTCGTAAGTTACGGTTGATGGGGCAAAATAGTGAACAGCGCCGCCATGACATCGAGGTTTCGTACAACCAAGTTGTCTATGCATTGCCAAGAGTTGACGCAGAAGCGCTTGTCTCAAGTAAAGCGTTGGCTGACTACTTTGAAGAAGTTGTAAGCGCAATGCCCAAACCTGAGCCCAAGCAGGCGGCAAACTGGGTCTTAGGCGACCTGTCAGGAGCACTGAACAGGGAAGGGCTGGATATCACCGCCAGCCGCATCCCCGCTCAAAAACTGGCCAAACTGCTGGCCCGCATCCAGGACGGCACCCTGTCCGGCAAGCTGGCCAAACAGGTGTTCGAGGTGATGTGGAGCGAAGGCGGGGAGCCCGATGCCATCATCGAGGCCCGGGGCCTGAAGCAGATGTCCGATTCCGGCGAGGTGGAGCGCATCATCGACGAGGTGCTGGCCGCGAACCAGAAGTCGGTGGAGGAATTCCGCGCCGGCAAGGACAAGGCCTTCAACGCCCTGGTGGGCCAGGTCATGAAGGCCACCAAGGGCAAGGCCAACCCGGCCCAGGTGAACGAACTGCTGCGCGGGAAATTGGCGGGCTGATCCCCTGCCGGTGCCCTCCCTATCGGGCGGTCCGGGCCTTCAACTCGCGGAAACGGAGCTTGTCGGCCTCGTATTTGGCGCGGATTTCTTCCAGATTCTGCTGCCGCTGGCCCAGCATCTGACCGACACGAGCCAGATCGCTCTGGGCCTCTTCACGCATCTGCAGGAAACTGCGCGGCACCTTCTTGCCTGGGGTGGAGTACTTTCTGATCTCGCCGTTGGCGTAGGTCAGCTTCTCGGAGGCGTTGTTCATCTGGGCCTGGAGGCTGTCCAGTTGCAGTCTTTCCAGCTCCAGGGCCCGGTCCCGCACCAGGTCGATCTCCTCTTCGCTGGTGTAGCTGGTGAGCAGGGCCCTGTCCCGGCGCTCCTGGTCCAACGCCTTTTGCCGTTCCGCTTCCGCGCGTAACCGCGCCTCCTCGGCCCGGCGCTGTTCCTCGGCGGTGCGGCGGGTCCGTTCCACGTCCTTGACCACACGCCCCTGTTTGTCCAGTTCCTGGTGTCCCATGCCCGCCTGCTGGGGGGGCATGGTATCGCTGTAATGCACCTTGCCGCTGCTGTCCACCCAGCGATAGGTAGCCCCCTGGGCGGACAGGGGCACCAGGAAAAGGCCGACAAGACTCCAGGCGATCAGGGCGGGAGGCTTGGTCATGGACGAATTCCGTATTCGGCTCGGTAGGTCTGGATCGCCGCCAGGGTGGCTGCCCAGCCGTGCCTGCCGGTGAGGTATTGGCTCAGGTCGTCCAGGTCCACGATGCTGACGACGGGCATGCCGTAATCCTGGGCGACCTCCTGCACGGCGGACAGGTGGCCCTGCCCCCGTTCCATGCGATCCAGGGCGATGGCCACGCCGCAGGGTCTGGCGCCGGCGGCCCGGATCAGCTCCACCGATTCCCGCACCGAGGTGCCGGCGGAAATCACATCGTCGACGATGAGGATGTCGCCCTTCAGGGGCGCCCCCACCAGGGTGCCGCCCTCGCCGTGGTCCTTGGCTTCCTTGCGGTTGTAGGTGACGGGGACGTTGCGGCCTTCCGCCGCCAGGGCGATGGATACCGCCGTCACCAGGGGAATGCCCTTGTAGGCGGGGCCGAACAGGCCGTCGAAGGCCAGGCCGGAGGACTGGATGGCCTTGGCGTAGAATTCGCCCAGCTTCTTCAGGGACGCGCCATCGTTGAACTGGCCCGCGTTGAAGAAGTAGGGACTCATGCGCCCCGCCTTGGTCTTGAACTCCCCGAACAGCAATACCTTCCGATCTATCGCCAGTTCGAGAAAGTCGCTCTTGAATTCCTGCACCCTGCCTCCAGTCAATGCGCGTAATCAGCCTGAATCTTAACGGCATTCGCTCCGCCGCCTCCAAGGGAGTCTACCCTTGGCTGGAAAACCAGCATGCCGACGTCGTCTGCCTCCAGGAACTCAAGGCCCAGGCACCTGACCTGACCCTGGAGATGCTCAACCCGCCCGGCCTCCACGGTTATTTCCACTACGCCGAAAAGAAAGGCTACAGCGGGGTCGGCCTCTACGCCAAACGCCAGCCGGACCGGGTCATCGAGGGACTGGGCATCCCTGATATCGACATGGAGGGCCGATATCTTGAGGCGTGTTTCGGCGATCTCCGCGTGATTTCCCTCTATTTGCCCTCCGGCTCCAGCTCAGACGAACGCCAGGCCGCCAAGTTCAGTTTCATGGAACGTTTCCTGCCCCACTTGGAAAGCCTGGCCCGATCCGGGCGGGAGATCATCCTGTGCGGCGACTGGAATATCGCCCACAAGGAAATCGACCTTAAGAACTGGAAATCCAACCAGAAGAATTCGGGCTTCCTGCCGGAGGAGCGGGCCTGGCTGACGGAGGTCTTCGACCGCCTGGGCCTGGTGGACGTCTACCGCCGCCTCTACCCGGACCACACCGGCGAGGCCTACACCTGGTGGTCCAACAGGGGCCAGGCCTGGGCCAAGAACGTGGGCTGGCGCATCGACTACCAGGTCGCCACCCCGGGCATCGCCGCCCGGGCCCGCTCGGCCCAGGTTTACAAGGAACAGCGTTTCTCCGATCACGCGCCCCTGACCGTGGACTACGACTTCATCCTCTAGGTGAGCGCGACGGCGTCAGTCCTCGCGCCGGAATTCTCCCTCTATGACGTTGTCGTCCTTCGCATCGCCTTGACGCTGGCTCCCACGGGAAGTGTAGGCGCGGGCGTCATCGGCACGTGGTCCAGACCCCGGGCGATGGGGGGTGGTGGGCCGGGAGAGTCGGGGCAGGCCCGTGGTCAGCAACAACAGCAGGCCCAGCACATCGGTGATGGGGCCGGGGAAGATCAACAACAGGCCGGCGAGGAAGCGCCGCCCCGCCGCCCACATCACGCTGAAGGGGTCCTGGCCGCCGGCGGTGGCCTGCATCAGTTCGGGCATGAAACCGGCGCCGGCAGTGCGGATCAGCCAGCCCCCCGCCAAGGCGGCACCCAGCAGCCAGAGGAAAGTGCGCAGGCCCCCGATTTCTCCAGCCACCAGGGCTATTCCTACTATTTCCAGGGCCAAAAAGGCCACGGCTATAATCCCGACAAAACCCAATCTCATCAAAAACCTCTCGTCCTGTCCCCGTGCCGGAAGCACTTCTCGTCCTGACCAATCTGCCTGATGCGGAGGCAGCCCATCGCCTGGCGAAAGGGCTGGTGGAGAGGCGCCTGGCGGCCTGCGTGAATGTGCTGGCGCCCTGCCGGTCGTTCTACCACTGGGAAGGCGCGTTACGGGAAGATGGGGAAGTTCCCCTGTTCATCAAGACCACGGCGAAACTTTACCCTGCCGTGGAAGCCTATATTCATCAGCATCACCCCTACGACCTGCCGGAGATCATCGCCCTGAAGATCACGGCTGGACTGTCCGACTATCTGCGCTGGGTTGCCGACATGACCAACCCCAAGGCGTCCACACCGGCCTGATTGGAGTTTCCATGCCTCAAGCGTTCCTGCACCGTTTCGTTACTCCCCTGATCTGCCTGCTGGGGCTGCTGTCGGTCCCCGCCCAGGCGGAAGAGGAATTGCTGGAACCGGAGAAGGCGTTCCGGTTCTCCGCCCAGCAAAAGGAGGCCGGCCGCGTGGAGGCCCGTTTCCAGATCGCCGACGGTTATTACCTGTATCACAACAAGTTCAAGTTCTCCGCCGACAATGGCGTGACACTGGGCGCGCCCGCCATCCCCGCCGGCAAGGTGAAGCAGGACGAGTTCATGGGCAAGGTGGAAACCCACCGGGGCGACCTGCGCATCCAGATCCCGGTCACCGCCAACGGCGCCGGCCGCTTCAACCTGAAGGCCGAGTTCCAGGGCTGCGCGGATCTGGGCGTGTGCTATTCGCCCCAGGACGCCACGGCCGCCATCAAGCTGATCTCCGTTGCCGCCGCGCCCGCCACGCCGGCACCCATGCAGAGCCAGAGCACCGAGGCCCTGGACCGGCTGAAGAACCTGGCCGCGTCCTTCGGGGGGGAGGAGGAGCCTGAGTTCCTGTCGCCGGAGGAAGCCTTCCAGGTGAATGTCGTACCCCGCCAGGGTGGCGGCCTGGAGGCCCGTTTCACCGTGGCGCCCCAGTACTACCTGTACCGGGACAAGATCAGCTTCAGCGTGAAGGAGCCCGCCGGCGTCACCGTGGCAGGCCTGGACCTGCCCCCCG
>CAZREY010000036.1:728-5204 GCA_964599015.1 uncultured Thiobacillus sp. | reverse complement strand
AAGTAAAGGACGACCCCAACTTCGGCAAGACCTACGTCTATCACAACGGCTTCAGCGTCGGCATCCGGCTGACCGGCCTGCCCGCCGACGCCAAGCGCATGGTGCTGATCGCCGGCCATCAGGGATGCAGCGAGAAAGGCATCTGCTATCCGCCCCAGGAGACGGTTCTGGACGTGGACCTCACCGCCCCCGCGGCCGCCGCCGCAAGTGCCGCCACTGCTCCTGCCGCGCCGGCCCAGGCCGACACCTCCGAGACCGGCCGCATCGCCCAGATCCTCCAGGGCGGCAACTTCTGGGTCATCATCGCCAGCTTCTTCGGCTTCGGCCTGCTGCTGTCCCTGACGCCCTGCGTTTTCCCCATGATCCCCATCCTGTCGGGCATCATCGTCGGCCGGGGCCAGCACATGACCAAGGCCAAGGGCTTCAGCCTGTCCCTGGCCTACGTGCTGGGCATGGCCACCACCTACGCCATCGTCGGCATCATCGCCGGCCTGTCGGGCACCCTCATCTCCAACGCCCTGCAGAACCCCTGGGCCCTGGGCACGGGCGCGGCCATCTTCGTGGCCCTGGCCCTGTCCATGTTCGGCTTCTATGAGTTGCAGATGCCCAGCTTCCTGCAGAGCCGCCTGACGGAGGCCAGCAACAAGGTGCCGGGCGGCCACTTCGGCGGGGTGTTCGCCATGGGCGCCCTGTCCGCCCTCATCGTCGGCCCCTGCGTGGCGGCCCCCCTGGCCGGCGCCCTGCTCTACATCAGCCAGACCGGCGATGTGGTGCTGGGCGGCGTGTCCCTGTTCTCCCTGGCCCTGGGCATGGGCGTACCCCTGCTGGCCGTGGGCCTCTCCGCCGGCGCCCTGCTGCCCCGGGCCGGCGCCTGGATGGAGGCGGTGAAGAAGTTCTTCGGCGTGGCCCTGCTGGCCGTGGCCATCTGGCTCGTCTCGCCCCTGCTGTCGGCCGTGGTGAACATGGCCCTGTGGGCGGCCCTGCTCATCATCTCCGCCATGTACCTCCACGCCCTGGAACCCCTGGCGGTGAACGCCAAGGGCTTCGCCCGTTTCTGGAAGGGCGTGGGCGTCATCTTCCTGGTGGCCGGCATCGCCCTGCTGCTGGGCGCCCTGGGAGGCAGCCGCGACCTGCTCCAGCCCCTCTCGGTATTCCAGGGTGGTACCGGTGGCACGGCCCAGGCTGCCACGCCTCAGCTGCCCTTCAAGAAGGTGAAGAACGTGGCGGAACTGGATGCCGCCCTGGCCGCCGCCGGCAAGCCGGTGATGCTGGACTTCTACGCGGACTGGTGCGTGTCCTGCAAGGAGATGGAGCGCTTCACCTTCTCCGATCCCCGGGTGCAGGAACGGCTCAAGGACGTGGTGCTGCTGAAGGCCGACGTGACCGGCAACACCGCCGAGGACAAGGCCCTGCTGGCCCGCTTCAAGCTGTTCGGCCCCCCCGGCATCATCTTCTTCGACGCCAACGGCCAGGAAGTGGCCTATCGCGTCGTGGGCTACGAGAAGACCGAGCAATTCCTCGCCAGCATCGACAAAGCCCTGCCGTGATTTCCCGGCGTGCCCTGCTGATCCTGTCCCTGGCGGCGGCGGGGCTGGCCACCACTTCCTGGCTTGTCGCCCGGCGCGGTGCCGCTCCCGACGCGGCAGGGACAGGCGCCCCCGCCGAGGTGGACATCGTCAAGGTCTGGGCGGCCAGCCTGCCGGACCTGGCCCAGCGGCCCCAGCCCCTGAAGCAATGGCTGGGCAAGGTCACGGTGGTCAACTTCTGGGCCCCCTGGTGCCCCCCCTGCCGTCGGGATATCCCCGGCTTCATCCGCCTGCAGGAGCGCCTGGGACCCCGGGGCCTGCAGATCGTCGGCGTGGCCCTGGACGAGGCGGACAAGGTCCAGGCCTACGTGGACGAGGCCGGCATGGACTACCCCATCCTGCTGGGGGGGCTGGACGCGGTGACCCTGGGTCAGGCGGCCGGCAACCGCCTGGGGGGCCTGCCCTACACCGTGGTGTTCGACCGCCGGGGCAAGGCCGTGGCCACCCTGGTGGGCGAGGTGTCGGAAGCGCGTCTGGAAGACATCGTCGGGCCCTTGCTATGAGCGCCAGCGCCGCGACCGCCCTCAGCCCGGCCGCCCAGTCCGTCAAGCCCTCCCGCCCCCTCCTGGCCGCCGCCGGCAAGGCCATCGGCGACTACGCCATGATCCGTGACGGGGACCGGGTGATGCTGGGCCTGTCCGGGGGCAAGGACAGCCTGACCCTGCTGCACATCCTGCTGCACCTGCAGAAGAAGGCGCCGGTGAAGTTCCAACTGGCCGCCTGCACCGTGGACCCCCAGTCGCCGGAGTACGACCCCTCCCCCCTGAAGACCTATATGGCGGAACTGGGCGTGCCGTACTTCTATGAATCCCAGCCCATCGTGGACTCCGCGGCGGAGCACATGAAGGGGGATTCCTTCTGCGCCTACTGCTCCCGCCTGCGCCGGGGCATCCTCTACCGCATCGCCCGGGAGAACGGCTACAACGTCCTGGCCCTGGCCCAGCACCTGGACGACCTGGCGGAGAGCTTCCTCATGAGCGCCTTCTTCGGCGGTAAATTGCGCACCATGCAGGCCCACTACCTGAACGACGCCGGCGACGTGCGCGTCATCCGCCCCCTGGTCTACGCCCGGGAGCGCCAGACCCGGGACTTCGCCACCCATGCCGGTTTGCCCGTGATCCACGAGAACTGCCCCGCCTGCTTTTCCATGCCCATGCAGCGCTTCCAGATGAAGGGCCTGCTGGCGGAACAGGAGAAACAGCATCCCCAGCTGTTCGCCAACCTGCTGGCGACCATGCGGCCCCTCATGGCCCTGCAGGGGCCGGAAACAGAATCATGAATACGCCATGAGCACCTACGTCATCGGCGACATCCAGGGCTGCCACGAGGCCTTCCTGGAACTGCTTGGGGCCGTGGCCTTCGACCCGGCCCGGGACAAGGTGTGGATCACCGGCGACCTGGTGAACCGGGGCGAGGATTCCCTGGCGGTACTGCGCTGGTGCATGGCCCACGACCACGCCGTGGTGGCAGTGCTGGGCAACCACGACCTGCACCTGCTGGCGGTGGCGGAGGGCTTCGTGCCGCCCCACCGCAAGGACACCCTGGAGATGATCCTGGGGGCGCCGGACCGGGAGGCCGTCCTCACCTGGCTGCGGCACCGGCCCATGGTGCACCGGCAGGGAAATTGGCTCATGGTGGCTGTGGGCCTGGCCCCCGAGTGGAGCGGCGACGATGCCGAGGCCCACGCCCGGGAGTTGGAACACGTCCTGCGGGGCGCCAGGTGGAACAAATTCCTCAAGCACATGTACGGCAACGAGCCCCGCCGCTGGAGCCCCGCCCTGGAAGGTCAGGAGCGGCTGCGCTTCCTGGCCAACGCCTTCACCCGCACCCGCTACCTGCACCGGGATGGCAGCCTGGAATTCCAGCACAAGCTGGGCCTGGGCACGGCGCCACCGGACCTGATCCCCTGGTTCGATTTCCCCGCCCGTCGCAGCCGGGACGTACGCGTGCTCATGGGCCACTGGTCCACCCTGGGCCTGCTGGTGCGGGACGATGTGGTGGCCCTGGATACGGGCTGCCTGTGGGGCGGCGCCCTGACCGCCTTCAGGCTGGAAGACGCACAGTGCTTCCAGGTGCCGTGCCCGCCCCGGCATCGGCCCCACGAATAACGTTCTCGCACAGGCGCGCCAGGTCCCGCCGCCCCATCCCTTCCTGGTGGGGGATCAGGGGCAGAAATTCCACCTCCACCACGATGCTTCCCTGGCGGGCGACGCGCCACAGGGACTCCGCCAGGGTCATGCCGCCATAGTAGGCGGCGGCCTCACAGGTGTTTCCCTCGTCATCCAGATAGCGCAGGCGGGCCGGCCAGATCTGGGCCCGGGCCTCCACGGCGGGCTGGAACAGGGAGGGATAGAAGGGCAGGACCTCTCGCCCGTCCGAGGTGGTGCCCTCGGGGAACAGGGCCAGCAGGTCACCCTCCCGGAGATGATTGGCCATGAGCTGGTTGACCCGCATGGCGTCGGACTTCTTCTCCCGCACCAGGAACACCGTGCCCACCTCCTCCGCCAGCCAGCCGATGACCGGCCAGCCCCGCACCTCGGCCTTGGAGATGAAGCGCACCGGCAGCAGGCTGTGCAGCACGTGGATGTCCAGCCAGGAGACGTGGTTCGCCACCAGCAGGGCACCGCCGGCGCGTACGCTGGGGGCCCGCCCCCGGGTCACCACGCGGATGTGGAGGATGGCCAGCATCCTGGCCGCCCAGCGGGTCAACCGCCGGGCCCGCTCCGTTGCGTCCAGATGGGGAAACAGCAACAGGATGGTAAGCACCCCGCCCAGCAGGTGGCCGGCCAGGCGCAACAGCTTGAGAACAGCCAAGATGCCTGGCGGTTACTGCTTGGTCACCCGTGCCTGGCCGCCGGATTCCAGCACCCGCACCCGGTCGCCACGGGCG
>CAZREY010000036.1:0-718 GCA_964599015.1 uncultured Thiobacillus sp. | reverse complement strand
GTGTCTTCCTGCACCACGGCGATGGTGCGGCCGGAATCCAGGCGCACGACGACTTCCAGGCCGGTCTTGCGGGTGGCCACCTCCTCCGCCGCCGCCCCGGCCATGCCGCCGGCCACGGCCCCCAGCACCGCGCCAACGGCGGAACCCTTGCCGCCACCCACGCTGCTGCCGGCGATGCCGCCGATGGCACCACCCGCCACGGCGCCCACGCCGGACTCGGTGCCTTCCAGCTTCACAGGTCGCACGCTTTCCACCACGCCCATCTTCACCTCATAGACGCGACGGGCCTCCTTGCGCTCGTAGTCCCCGCTGCCCAGGCCACTGGCGCATCCCGTCAACAGCGCCGCCAGCAGGGCCGGCGCCAGCAATACCGTGAAATATTTGTTCATGACAGGCTCCTCAAAGTGCGTAACCGTATTCCGCCTTGAACCGATCGGCGATTTCGTCCCAGGTGAAGCGGTGGTTCTGTCCGCCCCGCTGGGCGATCTTGATGGCCCCCAGCAGGCCCGCCAGACGGCCGCAGGTGGGCCAGTCATAGCCCTTGTGCATGCCCACCATGAGGCCCGCCCGGTAGGCGTCACCGCAACCCGTGGGGTCCACCACCGCAGCCGGTCTGGCCACCGGCACCTCGTACACCTGGCCATCAGCGTGGATGCGGGAGCCTTCGCCCCCCAGGGTGACGACGAGGGCCCGTACCTGCCTGGCCAAGGCCTCCAGG
>CAZREY010000035.1:0-13179 GCA_964599015.1 uncultured Thiobacillus sp. | reverse complement strand
CGGCTGGGCGGGCTTCACCCCCTTGCCTTGGTGGTAGGCCTCCCACAGGCGCTGGACCTCGGCGAAGTTCTTCGGCTTGTTGGCGGCGGGACCGGCGATGATCCAGCCGGTCTGGTCGTGGTCGCTGCGGTGGCCGTTGGCCTTGCCCTGGTTGGTGAGCTCGATCATCCAGCCCCGGGTCCGGGCCTGCTCGAACCAGAAGCGCAGGTCGTAGGCCTGGCGCAGGCGGGCCATGCGCTCGTTCTTGGCGGCCAGATCAGGCGCGCCCAGGATCAGCTTGACGTACTTCTGGGGCTCGGGAGCGGCCGTGTAGATCCGGTCGATGAGCCAAGCCTCGTTCATGGCTTCGATGGGGGTGTCGCGGATGGCCTTTTCCAGGGCCACATAGGTGGCGTCCGGCGTGCTTGGCGGCTTGGAATCCGGCCAGGCCGGGGAGGCCAGCAGGCCCGCCAGGACCAGGACAAGCCATCTTGTCCCAAGCCATTTGACGATGCCATCCATCCCCATTGCGGTCCCCTTCGGTTGCGACGCGGGCCGAGTCATCTCCGGACGGAGACATCCAAATTATAGGTAATGAAATCCAGGCGCCGGCCCTGGGAGGATGTGCATTGCATATGCTGAATGCATGGTCACCGCCACCTTCCGCTTCTACGAGGAACTGAACGACTTCCTGCCCCGGGAACGCCGCAAGCTCGACATCTCCGTGACTTGCGCGGAGAACGCCACGGTCAAGCACCAGATCGAGGCCCTGGGGGTGCCCCATACGGAGGTGGAACTGATCCTGGTGAATGGGGTTTCCGTGGACTTCGACCACCTGCTCCGGGACGGCGACCGGGTGGCGGTGTACCCCAGGTTCGAGGCCCTGGACGTTACCCCCCTGCTGCGGGTGCGGGACTGGTCCCTGCGCCGGGTGCGCTTCGTGGCGGACGCCCACCTGGGGGGCCTGGCCAGGCTGCTGCGCCTGGCGGGCTTCGACACCCTGTATGACAACCGCTTCCATGACGCCGAGGTGGTGCGGCTGGCGGAGGAGGAGGGGCGCATCGTGCTGTCCCGGGACATGGAGCTGCTGAAGCGGCGGGCCGTCACCCACGGCTGCTTCATCCGCGCCCAGCGGCCCTGGGAGCAACTGGCGGAAATAGTGGAACGCCTGGATCTGGGCCGCCTGGCCCGGCCCTTCGGCCTGTGCCTGGAGTGCAATGAGCCGCTGCGGGACGTGGACAAGGCCGACGTTCTGGAAAATCTGCCGCCCAAGGTGCAGGCCGCCTATGAACGCTTCAGGACCTGCCCGGTGTGCGAGCGGGTGTACTGGGAGGGGTCTCACTGGCAGCGCATGCGGGACCAGCTGGAGGCGGTCTTGCGGCGGGAATGAGTCTCGGGACAGCCGGAGTGTGACGCTTTTGTTACAGTCTACGGATTTACAAAAACAGAAGCCCGCGCTCATGGAACTCAAGGAATTGATGGAACTGGAACAGGCCACCTCCCGGGGCCGCCGCGAGATGTTCAGGCTGGGCACGGCCCTGCTGTTCCTGGTGGGCATCATCATGTACACCACCATGCGGGGGGAGGTGAGCTTCTCCCTGGTGGTCGCCGCCATGATCGGCGGCTACATGGCCCTCAACATCGGCGCCAACGACGTGGCCAACAACGTGGGGCCGGCGGTGGGCTCCAAGGCCCTGTCCCTCACGGGGGCCATCGTCATCGCCGCCATCTTCGAGGCCGCCGGGGCCCTCATCGCCGGGGGCGACGTGGTGGGCACCATCAAGGACGGCATCATCGATGCCTCCGCCCTGGCGGACCAGGACGTCTTCGTCTGGCTGATGATCGCCGCCCTGCTGGCGGGGGCCATCTGGCTCAACATCGCCACCGCGTCCGGGGCGCCCGTGTCCACCACCCATTCCATCGTCGGCGGCGTGCTGGGGGCCGGCGTGGCGGCCGGCGGCTGGGGCGTGGCCAACTGGGGCCAGATGGGCCAGATCGCCGCCAGCTGGGTCATCTCGCCGGTGCTGGGGGGCATCATCGCCGCGGCCTTCCTGTACTTCATCAAGCGCACCATCACCTACCAGCCGGACATGCTGGTGGCCGCCAAGCGGGTGGTGCCCCTGCTGCAGGCCGTCATGGCCTGGTCCTTCACCACCTACCTGGTGATGAAGGGGCTGAAGAAGGTCTGGCCCGTGGACTTCGCCACCGCCATGATCGTGGGTGCCGTGGCAGGCCTGGTGGTGTACGCCATCATGCGCGCCATCGTGGCGGCGGCCGCCCTGAAGATCGACAACAATAAGCAGGGGGTGAACAGCCTGTTCACCATGCCCCTGATCTTCTCCGCAGCCCTGCTGAGCTTCGCCCATGGCGCCAACGACGTGGCCAACGCGGTGGGTCCCCTGGCGGCCATCAACGACGCCGTGACCCACGGCGCGGTGGGTGCCAAGGCCGCCATCCCCCTGTGGGTGATGATGGTGGGCGCCATCGGCATCGCCCTGGGCCTGGCCCTGTACGGCCCCAAGCTCATCAAGACCGTGGGCAGCGGCATCACCGAGCTGGACCAGATGCGGGCCTTCTGCATCGCCATGGCGGCGGCCATCACCGTCATCGTGGCCTCCCAGCTGGGCCTGCCCGTGAGTTCCACCCATATCGCCGTGGGGGCGGTGTTCGGCGTGGGTTTCCTGCGGGAATACCTGAAGGCCAGCTACGGCCGCATGATCCTCACCATCGAGGCGCATCACGAAGGCCACGACCGGGAGATCGTGGAGGCCTACCTGGAAAGGTTCCAGGCCGCCAGCTTCGAGGGGAAGGGCGCCATGCTGCAGGAACTCAAGGAAAGCAAGCAGGCCAAGGCGGACAGCCACCTCTCCAAGACCGAGCGCAAGGGCCTGAAGAACGTCTACCGCCAGGAACTGGTGAAGCGTTCCGCCTTCATGCGCATCGTCGCCGCCTGGCTCATCACCGTGCCGGTTTCCGCCTTCCTGGGGGCCATGTTCTACTTCACCATCCGCGGCATGATGCTGCCTTGATGAAGTGAACCCATGAGCCCCACCAGTAGCACCCTCCAGGACGCCATCCAGCGCCAGCGCCAGATCCTCAAGGGCTGGCTGGGTTCGTCCCTCTCCATCCTGGCGGAGAACTGCCGGGACGTATGGCCCGACCGCCAGGCCCTGGAGGCCCGGCTGGAGGAGGGCCTGAACGAGTTGCCCTACTGCAAGTACCTGTATGTGCTGGATGGCCAGGCCCGCCAGATCACGGCCAACCTGACCCGGGCCGGCAGGCTGGAGGAGCACTTCGGCCGGGACCGGGGCGAACGGCCCTACCTGGCCGAGGCCCTGGCGGGCAGCGACTTCTCCCTATCCGACGCCTATATCAGCCGTAACGCCAAGCGGCCTTCCCTCACCGCGGTGCAGCGCATCATGGACAGGGAAGGCCGCCTGCTGGGCTACCTGGGGGCCGACTTCGACCTGCGGGAACTGCCCAACACCCAGGCCCTGTACCAGCAGCCGGGCCAGTGGATGCAGATGCGGGGCGATCCCTCCATCCGCTCCGGCCTGTTCCTGCAGGAACGAACCCACAGCCTCATGGACGAGCACATGGACGAGGTGCTGGCCCTGCTGGCGGAACTCATCACCGTGCACGGGGTGTTCCACGCCAAGCTGCATTTCTCCAGTTCCCGGGCCACCCTGTGGGTGGTGGACGACCCTTACCGCTACCGCCTCCACGGCATCGCCGACCTGACGGACCCGGACCTGTGCCTGGCCTATCCACGTCACGACTACCCGGCGGACGCGGCCATCCCCGTGGAGGCCATCCCCAGGGTGCTGCGCACTTTCCGGGACTTGCGCTTCCTGGACGAGACCATCTACCTGCGCTCCGCCACCATCAACATCTTCAACGGCCTGGTGGGGCTGACCTTTTCCTGCGACGGCTCCCACTACATGCCCTGGGACGAGTTCCTGGAGAAGAGCGTGGGCTTCTGGCTGGGGACTTCGGGCGCTTAAGACGGTACCGACATTTCGATCCGTCCGTCCCGAACCTGTCGAAGGGCGGTTGCCAGTTAGGGGGTTTGGACGGGGCTCAGCCCGAACGGGGCAGGGGAAAGGCTACTGGGCCGACAGCCTTAACCGGTCACCGGCCTGTTCCAGGCGCACCCGGCGCAGCACGTTCATGCCCAGCAGGGCATCGCCGCCCAGGTTGGGCAGGATCACCACCCCCACGTCCCGCACCTCGAAGGGCCCGAAGAACAATTGGGCCACCCGGGTGGTGCAGCCCTGCACATGGCCGTTGGCCGTGCTGAAGGTGGAGACCCGTTCGCAGCCCAGGCCGGCCTGGCGGGCCAGCCGTTCCGAGATGGAAACCGCGCTGGCGCCGGTGTCGATGAGAAATCGCGTGGGGTGGGCGTCGATGCGGCCGTCGATGTAGAAGTGGCCGTCCCGGGTGCGCTGGAGTTCCACGCTGTCGGGCCCCAGGAGGCGGGGCGGCGGGGCCTCCTGGCGCAGGAAGAAGACGTAGATCAGCAGCCCCAGGCCCAGCCAGATGCCTGTATGCAGGAACACCCGCCCGGTCTGGCCCATCCGCTTATTTCTTGTGCTCGGTGAGTTTCTCGATCACCCGGCCGGCCCAGTCCTTGGCCCCCATGCCGAAGGCGATGGCGAAGGCCAGGCCCACGGCGCCGAAGGCGATGATGAAGGCGGCGGTGAGCAGCTCATTGGCGATCTGGAGCTGCTCCATGGCGATGAAGAACACGAACACCATCATGGCGTACTCGGAGAAGGTGGACACCGTGAGGGCGCCGTCGAACTCCATGTTGTTCAGCCAGGCGAACACCAGGCGGTTGATGAAGCGGGCCAGGATGGTGCCGAACACCAGCACCAGGATGGCGACGATGACGTTGGGGATGTACAGCACCACCTTGTTGAAGAGGTCCGCCACCATCTGTAGCCCAAGGGAGTTGGCCACGGTGACGATCATCACCAGGATGATGAGCCAGTACACCAGGTTGCCCAGCACGCTGGAGAGGGACAGTTCCAGCTCGGCGTGCTGCATGAAGGCCTCCAGGCCGGACTTCTCCGTGATCTTGTCGAACTTCAGGGTGGTGAGCAGGCGGCGCACCCCGCTGCGGGCCAGCTTGGCCAGGATCCAGCCGATGAACAGCAGCACCAGGGCGGCGATGAGCTGGGGCACGAAGCTGGCCAGCTGGGTCCAGAAGGTGGCGAGGGAGGCCACAAAGATGTCCACCTGTTCCATGACGTTCTCCATGAGCGTGTCCTTGTTTGAAAATTATGATGACTGAATTGTAGGCGTCAGAGTTGCAACTGTTCGCGGGTGAGCAGGAAGACCGTGTCCTCGCCGCCCTCGATGTCGGGCCAGGTGAATTCCAGCTCCGGGAAGGCCGCTTCCAGGGCGTGGCGGTTGTGGCCGATCTCCACCGCCAGCAGCCCGCCGGGATTGAGATGCCGGACCGCGTCCCGCAGGATGACCCGGGTGGCGTCCAGGCCGTCCTGGCCGGAGCCCAGGGCCAGCTTGGGCTCGTGCAGATACTCCGGCGGCAAGGCGGCCACCGAGGGGGCGTCCACGTAGGGCGGATTGGAAACGATGAGGTCGTAGGTCCGGCCCGCCAGGGGGGCGAACAGATCCCCATGGTGCAGGTGCACCCGCGCCTCCAGGCCGTAGTCTCCCACGTTGCGGGCGGCCACCTGGAGGGCCTCGGCGGACAGGTCCACCGCCTCCACCTCCGCCTCGGGGAAGGCCTCCGCCAGCAGGATGGCCAGGCAGCCGGAGCCCGTGCACAGGTCCAGGGCACTGGTTACCTCGATCTCCAGCCAGGGCTGGAAATGCTCCAGGATCATGGGCGCCAGGAAGGAACGGGGCACGATGACCCGTTCGTCCACATAGAAGCGGTAACCCTGGAGCCAGGCCTCGTGGGTGAGATAGGCCGCGGGGATGCGCTCCGTGACCCGCTTTTCCAGGATCTGGGCCAGGCGCTCCCGCTCGTAGGGCATGAGGCGGGCGTCCAGGAAGGGGTCCAGCCGATCGATGGGCAGGTGCAGGGTATGCAGGATCAGGTAGGCCGCCTCGTCATAGGCCTCGGCGCTGCCGTGGCCGAAAAACAGGCCGGCGTGGTTGAAGCGGCTGACGGCATAGCGCAGCCAGTCCCGCACCGTGTGGAGCTCCTGCACCGCTTTATCGAACATGGAGCAGCCTTTCCAGTACGCCCTGGTACACGCGGGCCAGCTGCTCCAGTTCCTCCACCCCCACGTGTTCGTCGATCTTGTGGATCGACGCGTTCACCGGCCCGAACTCCACCACTTCCGTGGCGATGTCGGCGATGAAGCGGCCGTCGGAGGTGCCGCCTGTGGTGGAGAGTTCCGCATCCACCCCCGTCACGTCCTTGATGGCGGCGGAGAGGGCGTCCACCAGGGGCCCTTTGGGGGTGAGGAAGGGCTTGGCGCCGATCTCCCATTCCAGGTCGTAGTCCAGGCCGTGCCTGTCCAGGATGGCGTGGACCCGCGCCTGGAGGCTTTCCACCGGGCTGGCGGTGCCATGGCGGAAGTTGAAGACGATGTCCGCGTGGCCGGGCACCACGTTGGTGGCACCGGTGCCCGAATGCATGTTGGATATCTGCCAGGTGGTGGGGGGGAAGTATTCGTTGCCCTGGTCCCACACCGTGGCGGCCAGCTCGGCGATGGCGGGGGCCGCCAGGTGGATGGGGTTTTTGCCCAGATGGGGGTAGGCGATGTGGCATTGATGGCCCTTGATGCGCAGCCTGCCATGGAGTGAACCCCGACGGCCGTTCTTCATCATGTCGCCGAAGCGGGAAACGCAGGTGGGCTCCCCCACGATGCAGGCGTCGATGGTCTCGCCCCGGGCCGCCAGCTTTTCCACCACCTTCACCGTGCCATCCACGGCCGGGCCTTCCTCGTCGGAGGTGATGAGGAAGGCGATGGAGCCGGGATGGTCCGGGTGCCCGCCCAGGAAGTTCTCCACGGCGGTCAGGAAGGCGGCGATGGAGCCCTTCATGTCCGCCGCGCCCCGGCCATAGAGCAGGCCGTCTCGCACGGTGGGGGTGAAGGGGTCGGCGCTCCATTGTTCCAGGGGGCCCGTGGGTACCACGTCGGTATGGCCGGCGAAGCACACCAGTGGGGCCTGCTGGCCGCGCCGGGCCCACAGGTTGGTGACCTGGCCGCTGTTCACGGGCTCGATGATGAAGCCCAGCCGGGCCAGTTTTTCCGACAGCCAGTGCTGGCAACCGGCGTCATCGGGTGTGACGGAACGCCGGGAGATCAATTCCCTGGCGTAGTCGAGGGTACGGTCCATGGTGTCCTTATTTCTTGAACAGTTCGGCGTAACGGTCTTCCTTGAAGCCGACCTCGAATTGCCCGTTCCGCTCCAGCAGGGGACGCTTGATGACGCTGGAGTACTCTTTCATCACCGCCAGGGCCGAGGTGGCATCGGTGACGGCGGCCTTCACCTCGTCCGGCAGCTTGCGCCAGGTGGGGCCGGCCCGGTTCACCAGGGCCTCCCAGCCCAGCTGCTTCATGGCCGCCTTGAGGGTGGCCTCGGGCACGCCCTGTTTCTTGTAGTCGTGGAATTCGTAGGCCTGGCCGTGGTCTTCCAGCCAGGCCCGGGCCTTCTTGACGGTGTTGCAGTTGGGGATTCCGTAGACTTTCATGGCATAGTCGAGTGGAAAAAACCGCGCCATTTTACCCGCCCAGCATGCCCAGCCAGTTTCAATACCGCATCCGCCCCGCCGATTGGCTCCGGGATGAGTCGGCCATCGCGGCCGTGCGCAGGGAAGTGTTCATCGTGGAACAGTGCGTGCCGGAACACCTGGAGTGGGAGGCGGATGACGCTTGCCACCGGTGGTTCGTCGCCGAAACCCGGCTTGGCCTGGTGGGCATTGCCAGGCTGACCGCCGCCGGACGCATCGGCCGCATGGCGGTGCGCCGGCCGTTCCGGGGCAAGGGTGTGGGCACGGCGTTGCTGCGGGCCACCCTGGCGGCGGCCAGGACGGCCGGCCTCGCACAGGCGCATCTGTCCGCCCAGACCCATGCCCAGGGATTTTATGAGCGCCTGGGATTCGTGGCGGAGGGGGATGTGTATTTGGACGCGGGGATTCCCCACCGCGCCATGGCATTGAATTTGAAGGAGTTCGCATGAGTCTGCCCATGGAGCTGCGCATCGGCCACGGTTTCGACGTCCACGCCTTTGCCGAGGGGCGCCGCCTCATCATCGGCGGCGTGGACATTCCCCACGACCTGGGCCTGCTGGGCCATTCCGACGCGGACGTGCTGCTCCATGCCATCTGCGACGCCCTGCTGGGGGCGGCGGGGCAGGGGGACATCGGCCGCCACTTCCCTGATTCCGATGCCCGCTACAAGGGCATCGATAGTCGGGCGCTGCTGCGCCACGTGGCCGGCCTGCTGAAGGAAAGAGGATGGGCTACGGGTAACGTGGATGCCACCATCATCGCCCAGGCTCCCAAGATGGCACCCCACATCCCCGCCATGCGCGCCCATATCGCCGCGGACCTGGGCCTGGCCGAGGACGCGGTGAACGTGAAGGCCACCACCACGGAGAAGTTGGGCTTTACCGGCCGGGGCGAGGGTATTGCCGCCGAGGCGGTTTGCCTCATCGTCAAGGAATGAGCGGTTCGTGCGGGACGCGGTAATGGCCGAGGCAACCACCGCAACGGAAACGGCCCGGTTGTTCTTCGCCCTGTGGCCGGACGAGATGCTGCGTGGCGCCCTGGCGAAGGCTTCCGTTGAAATGCATACCCGCCACGGGGGGCGGCGCACACGCCCGGACAGCATTCATCTCACCCTGGTGTTCGTGGGGCAGGTGGAGGTCCGGCGCATCCCGGAACTACTGGCCATGGCGGCGGCCATTCGCGTGACATCCTTCGATACGGACTTCGATGTGGCGGAGTGCTGGCGCCATAACCACATCGGTTGTCTGGGGGCTGTCCGGATTCCCGATAACCTGCTGGAACTGGTGAGGGAACTGGAAGCCGGCCTCAAGGCCCTGGACATTCCCTTTGACAGACGGCCTTACAAGCCGCACATCACCCTGCTGCGCAAGGCGGATTGCCGCGGGAATGCGATGGATTCAGGAGGTCCTGGAAAGAAAAACCCCGCGCTGGAGCCCATTCGCTGGCCGGCGCGGGATTTCGTGCTGGTCAAATCCAGCCTGCGCTCTGAGGGAGCGCGTTATGAGGAGTTGGGCCGCTGGCCCCTCCTATAGAAAGACCACTTGTTCCAGATGTCCCGTCAATTCCTTCACAGGCAGGCGGGTGTAATCCTTGTCGATGCTTTCCGATACCTTGCTCCTTACCTGTCCGGGCAGACATCCATTTACCAGCCCCATGAACGGGGCCGAGGCCACGAGGATCAGCCGGTCATAGGCGTTCTTGACACGGCCGTCGTCCAGTTCCCGGGCAACTTCCTGGGCGAAGCGTTCCGCCTCGTGGTGCTTGGGGTCGGTGGCCTGAATGAAAGCGCCATGGCCCGGCCCCGAATTGGCCCCGGAACGGTCACTGACCAGGTTCGATGTCTTCTCGCGGCTTTCCGGGTGCATCAACTCCTTGATGAGCTGCAACCCCTTCTTCGGGCCGTGATTGGCGAAGAGCTTGGCTTGACTGGCGTTGGCGACCATGATCCAGGTAACAGACATAACAATCCCCCTTTCAGAGGTAGGTCTTGAGAGCTTTTGGATTGTCACCAAGGGGTGACAATTTCAAGCTAGCAGGGAAGCAGGGGAGATCAAGGGAGCGATGCCAGCACCGTCCTGGCCAGTTCAAGGAAGGCATCCTGTCGGTGGTCATGGAGGGTGTGGGTGGGGCTTTGGGGCGCCCGGACGTAATTGCGCCCCAGGGAGCGGGTGTAGGCGGGGTCGTAATGGCGCACCAGCAGATCGGCCACCAGTTCGTCCCAGCGGCCGGTTTCGCCCTGGGTTTTCCAGGATTCGATGCGCTCCTTGCCCTGGAGCTGGGCCAGGCACTCCAGTTGCCGGCCCAGGGCCTGGGGGTCCGCCAGGAAATGGGCGTATTCCTCCTTCAGCAGGGCCACCCGGACCGGGATGTCCGCCGCCAGGTTGATGCAGCCGGATGCCCGCATCTGTGCCAGCAACACCTCCGGTGTTTGCAGCTTGCCGATCCGCTTGCTTTCCGATTCCACGAACACGGGTTTGCCGGGGTCGAAACCGCGCAAGGCGTCCCAGATCAAGGTTTCAAAATACTTCTGGCTGGGTTGGGGACGGTCCGGGTAGGCCCCCAGCACGGAGCCCATGTGGGCCGCCATGTCCTCCAGGTCCAGCACCTGGCCGCCGCACTCCAGCAGGGCACGCAGGAACCGGCTTTTGCCCACGCCCGTGGGGCCGCAGACCACCTGGTAGGTGAATCGAGGCGGCATTTGCTCCAGTTCCTCGATGACGTGGCGTCGGTAGGCCTTGTAGCCCCCCTCCAACTGGGCGGCATTCCAGCCCACCGCCCGCAACACGGTGGTGAAGCTGCCGCTGCGGCTGCCGCCGCGCCAGCAATAGACCAGGGGCCGGTAGCCCTTGGGCTTGTCGGCGAAATGGGTGTCCAGATGGTCCGCGATGTGGCGGGAAACCAGGGCCGCCCCCACCTTCTTGGCCTCGAAGGCGGAAGCCTGCTTGTGCAGGGTGCCCACCCGGGCCCGCTCCTCGTCGTCCAGCACAGGCAGGTTGATGGCGCCGGGCAGGTGATCCTCGGCGAACTCGGCGGGAGAACGGGCGTCGATGATCGCGGTGAACCGCTCCGTGCCCCCGACCAGGTCCTGGATGGTGACGACGCCTTCCTTGCGTCTGGGGGCGGGGGGGTCAGCGCACTTCATTTGACCAGACCCATGCGTTCTTTCCCCAGGTCGGCCGGGCCATCTCCCACGGCCACTGGCGGTCCTTCTCGGCCGCCCGCTTGTGGCTATGGCAGCCGCCATTGGCTGCTCCGCATCGCTGCGCTACATGAGCCTCCGCCGCAACTGCGCAGTTGGCATGGTTCATCGTTCCACCTTCAACAGGCGCTGTTTCTCACGGGCCCACTCACGGTCCTTCTCGGCGGCCCTCTTGTCATGCAGCTTCTTGCCCTTGGCCAGGCCGATCTCCAGCTTGATGCGTCCCTTTGCGTAGTGCAGGTCGAGGGGCACCAGGGTATAGCCGGCCTGCTGCACCTTGCCGATGAGCTTCTTGATCTCCAGGGCGTGGAGCAGCAGCTTGCGGGAACGGGTGGGATCGGGCTTGATGTGGGTGGAGGCGGTGGCCAGTGGGCTGATGTGGCAGCCAACCAGCCATACCTCCTCCTTCTTCAGCACCACGTAGGCCTCCTTGAGCTGGGCCCGGCCGGCGCGGATGGCCTTCACCTCCCAGCCTTCCAGCACCAGCCCGGCCTCGTATCGTTCCTCGATGAAGTAATCGTGGAAGGCCTTCTTGTTGTCGATGATGCTCATGGATGGGTCCGGGATAGAATGGCGGCAATTTTACAGACCCCGCAGAAATGGCCGAAGTCGTTAAGTCCGTATTGGTGCCTTATTCCAGCATCGAGATGTTCGAACTGGTGGACAAGGTGGAGGAATATCCCCAGTTCTTGCCCTGGTGCGGCGGAACAGAGCTGCTGATGCGGGATGAAACCATCACCGAGGCCACCATCCACATCAGCTACCTGCATGTGAAGCAGCATTTCACCACCCAGAATACCAAGACCCCTGGCGAGGAGATGCTGATCCGCCTGAAAAGCGGGCCGTTCCGCAAGCTGGAAGGGTATTGGCGTTTCAAGTCCCTGGCGGAGTCCGCCTGCAAGGTGGAGTTCGTGCTGCATTACGAGTTTTCCAGCGGTTTGCTGGAGAAGGCCCTGGGGCCCGTATTCGGCCTCGTGACCAATGGCCTGGTGGATGCCTTCGTGCACCGGGCGGAAAGGGTGTACGGAGAGCGATGAGCCAGATTCACGTGGAAGTGGTGTATGCCCTGGCGCAGCGGCAGAAAGTGGTGCCCATGAACCTGCCCGAAGGGACGACGGTACGGCAGGCCATCGAGCGTTCGGGCCTGCTGGCGGAATTCCCCGAAATCGATTTGGCCAATAACAAGCTGGGCATCTGGAACAAGCTGGCCAAGGCGGACGCCGTGCTGCGGGACAAGGACAGGGTGGAGATCTACCGGCCCCTGATCGCGGACCCGAAAGAGGTGCGGCGACAACGGGCCGCCGAGGGCAAGGTAATGAAGAAAGGGGGAGGGGACGTCCCGGCCGAATAGCCGGGCCGTTGTCAGGTGAGGGGCCGGCTGGCTGCCCTCACCCGAGATGCATCACTTCATTTCGGTGGAAGCGTAGTTCAGCTGCTCCATGGCCAGCTTCACCTGGCCTGTCACCCGCTGGGCCAGCTTGATCACGGCGGCGCTGTCACCGGCCTTGGCGGCCTCCTGGGCATCCTTGTAGGCCTTGTCGGTGGTGGTCCACAGGGCGAACTTGGCCTTGGCGGCCTTCCAATCGGCCTCGGCGGCGGACAGGGCCTGCTGGGCTTCGGGGGTCAGCGCGGGCTTGGCGGGTTCGGCGGCCTTGGCGGGCTCGGCGGCGGCGGTCTTGGCCGGGGCGCTGCCGCAGGCGGACAGGACGAAGGCCAGCAGGCCGGCGGCGGCGATGGAAGTGAACTTGATTTGCATGTTGATGATCTCCTCTGGTGGATCTCTGAAAAGCCGTTAGGTATGTCACGTCAGGCGAACGGAACTTAAGGCCCGCTTCGCCGCATCGTCAATGCCAAATGTGCAATTTGGTAATTAAAAACCAGGGGTTGGCTGCGGCCTGTACTGGTTTGCATAGTGTTTTTCCCGTCCTGGGGGCGGAGCAAGAAGTCCGCGCCATCTGTATAATGCGGTTTTGCGCGAGAAGGCACCCCATGCGTATCCTCCAGAAAGCCCTGACCTTCGACGACGTTCTGCTCGTCCCCGCCTATTCCGGCATTCTTCCCCGCGATGTGAGCCTGAAAACCCGGCTGACCCGCGAAATCTCCCTCAACATGCCCGTGGCGTCCGCTGCCATGGATACCGTCACCGAGGCCCCCATGGCCATCGCCATGGCCCAGGAAGGCGGCATCGGCATCATCCACAAGAACCTGACCCCCGAACAGCAGGCCGCCGAAGTGGCCAAGGTCAAGCGCTACGAGTCCGGCGTGGTGAAGGACCCCATCACCATCA
>CAZREY010000034.1:0-13505 GCA_964599015.1 uncultured Thiobacillus sp. | reverse complement strand
TTCCGTGTTCGGGGCAGCGGCAGCATCAAGCGGTCCTCCGCCTACATGCGCCACATCCTCACCAAGAAGACCACCAAGCGCAAGCGCCAGCTGCGTGGCATGTCCGAAGTGCATCCCGGTGATGTGGGTCATGTCCGCGACATGATGCCCTACGCCTAAGTCAAAGGAGATCAGACATGCCTCGCGTCAAACGTGGTGTAACCGCCCGTGCCAGTCACAAGAAGGTCTTGGAGGCCGCCAAGGGCTTCCGCGGCCGCCGCAAGAACGTATTCCGCATCGCCAACGAAGCGGTCATGAAGGCCGGGCAGTATGCCTACCGTGACCGTCGTCAGCGCAAGCGTCAGTTCCGTCAACTGTGGATTGCCCGTATCAACGCCGCTGTGCGCGAACTGGGCCTGGACATGACCTACAGCGTGTTCATGAACGGCCTGAAGAAAGCCAACATCGAGATCGACCGCAAGGTGCTGTCCGACATGGCCGTCTTCGACCAGCCGGCCTTCGCCAAGATCGCCGAGCAGGCCAAGGCTTCCCTGGCCGCCTGAGTCGGTACCAAGTCGCGCCGGACCAAGCCACAAACTTGCCCGGCTGTGTGAAGGGAGGCCCACAAGGCCTCCCTTTGCATTTACATGAATGCATTGTTGCGAATCAGTGTTCTGAATCGAGGGCGCCATGAACCTGGAAGACATCCTCAAAGACGCCGCGCGGGAGTTCGCCGCCGCCGCCAGCCTGCCCACCCTGGACCAGGTGAAGGCCCGGTTCCTGGGCAAGACCGGCGCCATCACCGAGCAGATGAAGGGCCTGGGTGGCCTGCCGCCGGAAGAACGCAAGAGCGCCGGCGCCCGCATCAACGAGGTGAAGAACCAGGTGGAGGCCCTGCTCAAGGCCCGCCGGGAGGCCATCCAGGCGGCGGAACTGGAGAAGCAGCTGGCCGCCGAGGCCCTGGACGTGACCCTGCCCGGGCGCGGCGAAGGGGTGGGGGGGCTGCATCCGGTGACCCGCACCCTGGCCCGCATCGAGTCCCTGTTCGCCTCCATCGGCTTCACCGTGGCGGATGGGCCGGAGATCGAGACGGACTTCTTCAACTTCACGGCCCTGAACATCCCCGAGGACCATCCGGCCCGGGCCATGCATGACACCTTCTACCTGAAGGATGGCTCCCTGCTTCGCACCCACACCTCGCCGGTGCAGGTGCATTACATGCAGGCCCACGAGCCCCCCATCCGCATCATCGCCCCGGGGCGGGTGTACCGCTGCGACTCGGATGTGACCCACACCCCCATGTTCCATCAGGTGGAAGGACTCTGGGTGGACGAGAGCGCGTCCTTCGCCGACCTGAAGGGCGTGCTGGCGGACTTCATGGCCCGCTTTTTCGAGCGGGACAACCTGCCGGTACGCTTCCGGCCCTCCTTCTTCCCCTTCACCGAGCCCTCCGCCGAGATGGACATAGGCTGCGTGATCTGCGAGGGCGCGGGCTGCCGGGTTTGCTCCCACACGGGGTGGCTGGAGGTGCTGGGCTGCGGCATGGTGCATCCCAACGTGTTCGGCCATGTGGGAATCGATGGCGAGCGCTACCAGGGCTTCGCCTTCGGCCTGGGGGTGGAACGCCTGGCCATGCTGCGCTATGGCGTGGATGACCTGCGCTTGTTCTTTGAAAATGATCTGCGGTTCTTGAGGCAATTCGCATGAATTGCCGGCAGATCATTTCAGTGAAGGCTCATGTCGGCCGCAGGACGACGTTATGCCGTAACTACAACGATCTGCGCTTCCTGAAGCAATTCGCATAACAAGCCCATAGGTAGCCCACCATGCAATTTTCCGAAGCCTGGCTGCGTAGCCTCGTCAATCCCGATCTGAACACCCAGCGACTGGGCCACCTGCTCACCATGGCCGGCCTGGAGGTGGAGGCCCTGGAGCCTGCCGCCCCGGCCTTCTCCCAGGTGGTGGTGGCCGAGATCCTGTCCGCCGAGAAGCATCCCAATGCGGACCGGCTCCAGGTCTGCCAGGTCAACGTGGGCGAGGCCCAGCCCCTGACCGTCGTCTGCGGCGCCCCCAATGCCCGGGCGGGCCTGAAGACCGCCTGCGCCCGGGTGGGGGCCCAACTGCCCGGCGACTTCCACATCAAGCAGGCCAAGGTCCGGGGTGTGGAGTCCTTCGGCATGCTCTGCTCCGCCAAGGAACTGGGCATTTCCACGGATGCGGAAGGCATCATGGAACTGGGTGCCGACGCTCCCGTGGGCACTGGGTTGCGGGACTGGTTGGGCCTGGACGACACCCTCATCACCCTCAAGCTCACCCCCAACCGGGGGGATTGCCTGTCCCTGGCCGGCATTGCCCGGGAGGTGGCGGCCCTGACCGCCGCGCCCATGGAGGCGGTGGACTGCGCCCCCGTTCCGGCGGCCATAGGCGACACCTTCCCCGTGGTCATCGAAGCCGAGGCCGCCTGCCCCCGCTATTGCGGCCGGGTCATCAAGGGCATCAACCCCCAGGCGGAGACGCCCGCCTGGATGGTGCGGCGCCTGGAGCGTTCCGGTCTGCGGCCCATCCACCCGGTGGTGGACGTGACCAACTACGTGTTGCTGGAACTGGGCCAGCCCATGCACGGCTTCGATCTGTGCCGGCTGCAGGGCGCGGTGCGGGCCCGCATGGCCCAGGCAGGCGAGAAACTGGCCCTGTTGAACGGCCAGAGCCTGGACCTCAAGACCGACAGCCTGGTGATCGCGGACGACTCCGGCCCCCTGGCCCTGGCGGGCATCATGGGTGGGGAGGGCAGTGGCGTCACCGGCGCCACCGTGGACGTGTTCCTGGAGGCGGCCCATTTCACCCCGGAGGCTGTGGCCGGCCGCGCCCGCAGCTATGCCTTGTCCACCGATTCCTCCCACCGCTTCGAGCGGGGCGTGGATCCGGAACTGCCGGCCCGGGCCATGGAGCGGGCCACCCGCCTGATCCTGGACATCTGCGGCGGCCAGCCAGGCCCTGTAACCACGGCCGGCCCCGGCGTGGCGCCCCGGACGGCCATTCCCTTCCGCCCCGGGCGGGCCCGCCGCGTGCTGGGCTTCGAACTGGCGGACGAGGCCATGGCCGGCATCCTGACCCGGCTGGGCATGGGCGTGGAGCTGGCCGGGGAGGGCTTCCTGGTCAGCGCTCCCAGCCACCGCTTCGACATCACCCGGGAGGTGGACCTCATCGAGGAGATCGCCCGGGTCCACGGCTATGACGACATTCCCGCCGCCCCCCTGCGGGGTGAGCATGCCATGCTGCCGGCCGACGAGAAGAAACGTCCGGCCAATGATGTCAAGAATTTATTGGTATCAAGAGGTTACCAGGAGGTTGTAACCTATAGCTTTATATCGGATGAACTGGACGCGGACTTCCGCTCCCAGGGGGAGGCTGTGCCCCTGGTGAACCCCATCGCCAGCCAGATGGGTGTCATGCGGGGCAGCTTGATGGGTGGCCTGCTGCAAACCCTGCGCCACAACCTGAACCATGGCCAGGAACGCCTGCGCCTGTTCGAACTGGGCCGGGTGTTCATCAGCCCCAAGCCGGCAGACCAGCCGTTGCGGGCCGGTGGCCTGGCCTATGGCGCCGCGCTGCCGGAACAATGGGGAGAGAAGGCCCGGGCCACGGATTTCTATGACCTGCGGGCCGACCTGGAGGCCCTGTTGCACCCGCTACAGACGCTATTCGTGCCCGGCCGCCACCCGGCCCTGCACCCGGGCCAGTGTGCCCAGGTGAGCGTGGAGGGCATGGCTGTAGGCTGGCTCGGCGCCCTGCATCCCGGCCTGATGCAGAAGTACGGCCTGGCCAAGGCCCCCTTCCTGTTCGAGGTGGATCTGGCATCCCTGGTGCGGCGTCCCATGCCTCGTTACACCAGCGTGGCCCGCCTGTCGGCCGTGCGGCGCGACATCGCCGTGGTGGTGGACGGCAATGTGCCCGTGGGCGAGATGCTGGCCCGGGTGCAGGCGGAAAAACCGGCCCTGGTGACCGAATTCAACCTCTTCGACGTGTACCAGGGGCAGGGGGTGGAGGCCGGCAAAAAAAGCCTTGCTTTCAAAGTGTTGGTGCAACATACTGAGAAAACGCTTACAGACCAGGAAATCGACGCGGTTGTCCAGGACGTGTTGGAAATCCTGAGAAATAACTTTAAGGCCAGTTTGCGCGGCTGACGGGGCTCATCTCCCCGCCGGTTGCCCGGAGACAAGCAAGAAATGACCACGCTGACCAAGGCGGAGCTCGCCAACATGCTGTTCGAGAAGGTGGGCCTGAACAAACGGGAGGCCAAGGAAATGGTGGAATCTTTTTTCGAGGAAATCCGCACGGCCTTGGAGAAGGGGGACAGCGTCAAGCTGTCCGGTTTCGGCAATTTCCAGTTGCGGGAAAAGCCCCAGCGCCCGGGGCGCAACCCCAAGACCGGTGAAGAAATGCCCATCACGGCCCGGCGCGTGGTGACATTCCACGTCAGCCAGAAACTGAAGGCAATGGTGGAAGAGGCCCATGGCGGAACTACTACCCAGCTCTGAGCTGCCGCCCATTCCGCCAAAGCGCTACTTCACCATCGGTGAGGTGAGCGAGTTGTGCGGCGTGAAGCCTCACGTGCTGCGCTACTGGGAGCAGGAGTTTTCCCAGCTCAAGCCGGTGAAGCGTCGGGGCAACCGCCGTTATTACCAGCACCATGAGGTCATGCTCATCCGGCGCATCCGGGAGTTGCTCTACGAGCAGGGTTTCACCATCAGCGGCGCCCGCAACCGTCTCCTGAGCGAAGGGCACGCCCATGCCGCCGCCGATGAGCCGGAACATGAAGTCCACGAGCCCGTCGCTTCCGCGGGGCCTTCGGGACTCCCGTTGTCGGCCATCAAGGCGGAATTGGCGGAAATCATCGACCTGCTCAAGGCCTGAGCCTCACCCGGCTCGGAGCGCGGGTTCATGGGCCAGGAAATCAACCGCACCGGATTTACCCAGGAAGACTGCCTGAACTTCCAGGACCGCCTGGCCCGGGAAACGGCGCATCTCGCCGCCGCCGTCCGGTCAGGGGCCTTCAGCGACGACCGCTATCTCGCCGGTTTTGAACTGGAGGCCTGGCTGCTGGATCACGCGGGTTTTCCCAGCCCGGTCAATGAGCCCTTCCTGCAACGTTTGAATGACCCCTGGGTGGTGCAGGAACTGTCCCGCTTCAATGTGGAAGTGAACGGCCCGCCCGTGGCCATGGGCGCGGGCGTCCTGACGGCCCTGGAGGCCACCCTGGAACAATCCTGGCGCCGCTGCCAGGCAGTGGCCCACGGCATGGACACGGTGCTGGCCATGGTGGGCATCCTGCCCAATCTGCGCCCCACGGACCTGAGCCTGGAAAACATGTCCGCCATGAAGCGCTACGCGGCCCTCAACCGGGAGGTGCAGCGGCAGCGGGAGGACGAGCCCATCCACATCCACATAGAGGGTCTGGAATCCCTGGACATGCAGCGCCCGGACGTGATGCTGGAGGCGGCCACCACCTCCTTCCAGGTCCATCTGCAGGTGCCCTATGCGGTGGCAGGGCGCCATTACAACGGGGCCCTGATCTGCTGTGGACCATTGCTGGCGGCCAGCGGCAATTCGCCCCTGCTGTTCGGGCGCCGCCTGTGGCAGGAAACCCGGGTGCCCCTGTTCGAGCAGTCCGTCGAACTGGGGGGCTATGGCGGCCTGGCCGACGCCGGGGTGCGTCGCGTGAGCTTCGGCCAGGGATATGTGCAAGAGAGGCTCGCGGACCTGTTCCAGGAGAATCTGGCCCTGTATCCCGTGCTGTTGCCCATGCCCCAGGAGGGCCCGCTGGAACGCTACCCCCACCTGCGCCTGCACAACGGCACCATCTGGCGCTGGGTCAGGCCTCTGGTGGGGTTCGACGCGGCGGGGCGGGGCCATGTGCGCCTGGAGCAGCGGGTGCTGCCCAGCGGACCTTCCGTGCCGGACATGGTGGCCAATGCCGCCTTTTATTTCGGTCTTTGCCACGCCCTGGCCTGCCAGCCCCGGCCGGCGGAAGGGTTGCTGGCATTCGATGATGCCAGGGCCAATTTCTACAGGGCGGCCCGCTACGGCCTGGAGACGGAACTCAAGTGGCTGGATGGCCGCCTGCGCCCGGCACGGGAACTGATCCTGGACACCTGCATGCCCATGGCCCGGGATGGCCTGATGGACTTCGGCCTGCCGGTGGGCGAGGTGGACCGTTACCTGGACGTGTTCGGCCAGCGGGTGCGCGGCGGGCAGACCGGCGCGGTCTGGCAATGGCGGGACCTGGAGCGGGAGCGGGGCGATACGGCCCGCATGATGGCGAATTATCTGGAAAACCAACGCACCGGCCTGCCGGTGCATGAATGGGCATGAGCCTGCCGAAAAAGATCCATGACATGCTGACCGTATACAACCATCTACCCGAAGGCCTGCTGCAATTGCCCGCCGAGCGCCTGCATGAACGCCTGTCGGGGCCTGCCCTCATCCATCTGGCAGGACGCCGGGAGCAGCCCCTGTTCGTGTCCGTGCTGTTGCACGGCAACGAGGATACGGGCTGGCAGGCCGCCCAGGCGGTGTTGCAGCGGCATGCCCGGAGCGGCCTGCCACGTTCCCTGTCCCTGTTCATCGGCAACCTGGATGCCGCCCGGCAACGGCTGCGTCGGCTGGACGGCCAGCCGGACTACAACCGGGTCTGGCCCGGCGCCCCCGAAGCGGAGGGACCCGAGTACCACATGATGCGGCAGGTGGTGGACGACATGGCCCGGCGCGGCGTGTTCGCCAGCGTGGATATCCACAACAACACCGGCCTCAACCCCCACTATGCCTGCGTGAACGAACTGGACCAGTCTTTCCTGCACCTGGCCACGCTCTTTTCCCGCACGGTGGTCTATTTCGTCCGGCCCCTGGGGGTCCAGTCCGCGGCCTTCGCCAGGCTCTGCCCTTCGGTTACGGTGGAATGCGGCAAGGCGGGTTCCCTCGGCAGCGTGGAGCATGCCGCCGGTTTCCTTGAGGCCTGCCTGAGCCTGTCGGAGTTTCCCCTCCACCCCGTGCCGCCCCAGGACGTGGATCTGTTCCACACCGTGGCCACGGTAAAGGTGCCGGAGGCCCTGAGCTTCGGCTTCGGCCCCCTTGGTCTGGACATTGACTTCCTGTCCGATCTGGACCACCTGAACTTTCGAGAACTGGAGCGGGGTGCCGTGTTCGGCCAGACGCGCCCCGGCGGCAAGGCCTGTCTTCTGGCCGTTGATGAAAGCGGTCGGGACGTGGGTGACCGGCTTTTCGATTGCGGCGGCGGCCAGATCCGTCTGCGCAAGCCCCTCATGCCGGCCATGCTGACCCGGGACGAGCGGGTGATCCGCCAGGACTGCCTGTGCTATCTCATGGAACGACTGCATTACAACCCCGCAGCCACAAGCCGATCCTGAATGACAAGAGCGCGAATGACACATTTTTTACGTCCGTGCTGTTTACCGGGTGAGACCGAGTCCCTATAATGCGCGGCGTTCGGGGCGTAGCGCAGCCTGGTAGCGCACCTGCATGGGGTGCAGGGGGTCGGAAGTTCGAATCTTCTCGCCCCGACCACTTTTCTTCTTTCCCCACCCACTCGTATCTCGCGGCGAATGCGGATTCTGCTCAGCAACGATGACGGCTACTTCGCACCAGGACTGGCCGTTCTAGCCGCAACCCTCGCCGGCAAGGGCCATGACGTCACCGTGGTGGCGCCGGAGCGGGATCGCAGCGGGGCCAGCAATTCCCTGACGCTCGACCGCCCCCTCATGGTGCGGACCACCCCCGGTGGCTTCCATTACGTCAACGGCACGCCCACCGACTGCGTCCACCTGGCCGTTACCGGTCTGCTGCCGGCACTGCCCGACATGATCATCTCCGGCATCAACCTGGGGGCCAACATGGGAGACGACACGGTCTATTCCGGCACCGTGGCGGCGGCCACGGAAGGCTTTCTGCTGGGCATTCCCTCCGTGGCCGTGTCCCTGGCCAATATCCAGGGCGAGAACTTCCAGACCGCGGCGGATTACGTTGCGGGCCTGGCCGAGCGCTTCGCCGCCAGGCCTTTTCCAGAACATGTATTGCTGAACGTGAACGTGCCGGACCTGCCCGCCGACCAGATCCTGGGCACGGAAGTGACCCGCCTGGGCCGGCGCCACAAGGCCCAGGACACGGTGAAGACCATCAATCCCCGCAACCAGACCATGTACTGGGTGGGTGCGGCGGGGGCGGCCCAGGACGCAGGCCCGGGCACCGATTTCAATGCCGTGGCCCAGGGCCGCATTTCCATCACCCCCTTGCAGTTGGATCTGACCCGCTACAACCAGATGGGCGTGGTGGAGGATTGGTTGAAGGCATGATCAGTCAGGGCATCGGCATGACCTCCCAGCGGGCCCGGGCGCGCATGATCGAGCGCCTGAAGGCCCAGGGCATCGCCAATCCCAAGGTGCTGGCGGCCATGGCCGAGGTACCCCGCCATCCCTTTCTGGAAGAAGGCATCCAGCAGCGGGCCTACGATGAGACCCCCCTGCCCATCGGCCAGGGCCAGACCATCTCCAGCCCCTACACCGTGGCCCTGAGCTGCGAACTCATCAGCAGGGACCGACAGTTGGAGAGAGTGCTGGAAGTGGGCGGCGGGTGCGGCTACCAGGCCGCCGTGCTGTCCAAGATCGCCAAGGAAGTGCTCAGCCTGGAGCGCATCGCCAAGCTCATCGGCCGGGCCCGCCAGACCCTGCGGGAGCTGCGCATCAACAACGTGCTCATGAAGAACGTGGACGGCACCGAGGGTTTTCCCGCCGCCGCGCCCTATGACGCCATCGTCGTGGCGGCGGCCATGCCCTACATCCCCGAGGCCCTGAAGCAGCAGCTCAAGCCCGGCGGCCGGCTGGTGGCCCCGGTGGGGGCGGGAGAGACCCAGAAGCTGATCCTGGTGGAGGCCCTGCCCGAGGGCGGGTACAGCGAGAAAGAGCTGGAGGCGGTGAAGTTCGTGCCTCTGCTCTCCGGAGTCACTTGAGGGGCACCAATACGGCCGTCCGGCGTGTCACGCCGGCCGTGTTTGGCATCCTGCTGCTGGTGTGCCTGACGGGCTGCGGCAACACCCGTTACGCCGCGCCCGTGAGGGACACCGCCAAGAAGGCCCCCACGGCGATTAAGCCTGCCTTGCCTCCTGTGCCGCCGGGCCATTACCGGGTGGAGGCGGGGGACACCCTTTTCAAGATCGCCTTCGAGAAGGGCCTGGATTTTCAAGCCCTGGCGGAGTGGAACGGCCTGTCCGACCCGGACCACATCGAGGCGGGCGCCATGCTGCGCCTGACACCGCCCAAGCCTGCCGTCACCACGAAACCCCTGCCTCAGCCAGCCAAGGTGAACGTCCGCCCCCTGCCGGCGGAACCCACCCAGCCCACGCCTCCGGACGATGGCCCGCCGGAGAACTGGGCCTGGCCCAGCCGGGGTGAACTGCTGGCCCGTTTCGGCGAGGGTCTCAACAAAGGCATCGATATCGCCGGCAGCCGGGGCCAGCACGTGCAGGCCTCGGCCCGGGGCAGGGTGGCCTATGTGGGGGCCGGGTTGCGGGGGTATGGAAAACTCATCATCATCCGTCACGGCAAGACACTTTTGTCCGCCTATGCCCATAACGCGCGCATCATGGTCAAGGAAGGACAGGACGTGACCAAGGGGCAGATCATCAGCGAGATGGGTGATACGGACGCGGACCGGGTCAAGCTGCATTTCGAGATACGGGAATACGGCAAGCCCGTGGATCCCCTCAATTATTTGCCGCGTCTCGGCCAAGCCCCGGGTTGAGATGTCGGCCTTGAGAGAGAGACATGCAGGACGAAGACAATCTCGAGCAGGAGGCGGAACACGACCAGCTTGATGAGATCGAGGCCGAGGCGGGCAAGGAGCCCCATCGCGCCGAGCTGGATTTCGAGTTCGACGAACTGCCGGACGTCACCCAGCTGTACCTGAACGAGATCGGCCGTGAAGGGCTGCTGACTCCCGAGCAGGAGCGGGAACTGGCCACCCGGGTGCGGCAGGGGGATTTCGACGCCCGCCAGAAGATGATCGAGCACAACCTGCGCCTGGTGGTGAACATCGCCAAGCATTACGTCAACCGCGGCCTGTCCCTGCTGGACCTGATCGAGGAAGGCAACCTGGGCCTCATGCACGCCCTGGAGAAATTCGAGCCGGAGCGGGGCTTCCGCTTCTCCACCTATGCCACCTGGTGGATACGCCAGAACATCGAGCGGGCCATCATGAACCAGTCCCGCACCATCCGCCTGCCGGTGCACATCATCAAGGAACTCAACATCTACCTGCGGGCCCAGCGGCACCTGGAGATGCACGGCGTGCCCGACGCCGGCCCGGAGGACATCGCCTCCCTCACCGGGCGTCCCCTGGACGAGGTGCGGCGGGTGCTGTCCCTGAACGAACGGGTGGCCTCCCTGGACGCGCCCCTGGAGATCGACCCCTCCCTGTCCATCGGCGAGGCCATCGCCGACGAGCATTCCGAGCAACCCGAGGACATGCTGCAGATGGCCGAGGTGGAAAAGTACGTGCGGGAGTGGCTGGATGAATTGCCGGAGCGCCACCGCTGGGTCATCGAGCGGCGCTTCGGCCTCAACAACCAGGACATCGCCACCCTGGAGGAACTGGCCGAGCACCTCGCCGTGACCCGGGAGCGGGTACGGCAGATCCAGCTGGAGGCATTGCAGACCCTGCGCCGCATCCTGCGACGGCGGGGCATGTCCAAGGACGGCCTGCTCTGATGTCCGCCCGCGTGGACTGGGACGGCATCGACACCGTCCTGCTGGACATGGACGGCACCCTGCTGGATCTGCACTTCGACAACCATTTCTGGCAGGTCTTCGTGCCGGAAAAGTTCGCCCAGCGCCACGGCCTGCCCCATGCCGAGGCCCATGACGAGTGCTTCCGCCGCTACAACGCCAAGGCGGGCACCCTGGATTGGTACTGCGTGGATTACTGGACCCAGCAACTGGAACTGGACATCGTGCAGTTGAAGGAGGAGGTGGCCCACCTCATTGCCGTGCACCCGGATGTGCCTGAATTCCTCACCGCCCTGCGCCGTGCCGGCAAGCGGGTGGTACTGGTGACCAATGCCCACCGCAAGAGCCTGAACCTGAAGATGGACCGTACCGGGCTGGATGTGCATTTCGACGCCATGCACGTGTCCCACGAGTATGGCATCGCCAAGGAAGACCCGGCCTTCTGGGCCGCCCTGGGACGAAGCGAACCCTATGACCCCGCGCGTACCCTGCTGGTGGACGACAGTCTGCCGGTGCTGCGCTCGGCCAGGCAATTCGGCATCGCCCATCTGCGCGCCGTGCTCCAGCCGGACACCCGCCAGCCGGACAAGGACGTGGGCGAATTCAACGCCATCCGACACTTCAAGGAAATTAAGCCGTGATTCAAAACGTGACCAACCAGGACATGCAGGGCCTGCGGCGCTGCTATCTCTTCGCCGGCCTGGAGGAGGCCCAGTTCCACGAGGTGCTGGGGCATGCCAGCACCGTGGAACTGCCCCAGGGGCACATCCTGTTCAACCAGGGGGATGCCGCCCATGCCTTCTACTGGGTGGCCGATGGGGTGATCCGCCTGTATCGCGCGTCGCCCCAGGGGGATGAGAAGGTCATCGAACTGGCCGGGCCCAACCGATTGTTCGCCGAGGCGGTGCTGTTCATGGGCGGGCAGTTCCCCGTGAATGCAGCGGCCCAGGTGCCTTCCCGGCTGGTGGCCTTCGACGGGCGCAGCTTCAAGGAATGGCTCACCAAGGATGCCCGGCGCTGTTTCCCGCTCCTGGCGGGCATGAGCTCCCGCCTGCACAAGCTGGTGAACGAGATCGACCGCCTGACCCTGATGAAGGGCTCGGACCGGCTGCTGCAATACCTCCTGGATCATTCCGACCCGGACGACACGGGGCGCCAGAAGGTGGAATGGGAGGCCCCCAAGCAGGTCATCGCCTCCCGCATCGGTGTCAAGCCGGAGACCCTCTCCCGGTTGCTGCACAAGCTCAGCGACCAGGGCTGCATCGAACTGGATGGCAATGCCCTCTACATCAGGGATACCGCCCGCCTGATCCAGGGTAGCCTGGACTAAGGCTCCAACAGCAGCGCCGCGGCCACCCGGCGGCCTTCCGCCGCCAGGATGTTGTAGGTGCGGCACGCGGCCGGCGTGTCCATGATCTCCACGCCGATGCGGGCGGCGATGAGGCCCTTGTAGAGGGCCGGGGAGGGGAAGCGCTGGCGCTGTCCGGTGCCCAGCAGGACGATCTCCGGCGCCCGGATGACCACGGCCTCGAAGTGCATGGCGGTGAGCATGGGGAGCGCCTCCGCCCAGTCAGGAATCACCTCGTCCGGCAGCACGATGAGGCTGCGGGCATGGGCCACGCCGTTCACCAGGACATGGTCCGGTCCATAGCCGGTGATGGTGTTGTGGACGTCGGATCGGTCCAGGTGCAGTTTCATGGCGAATGGCGCGCGTGGGGCGGGGATAGAGCAGATTTCGGTTAAGATTACCGCTTTATTTTCCCACGCGGCATTTATGCAGCCCATCCTGAAATCCGCCAAGCTTGCGAACGTGTGCTACGACATCCGGGGACCCGTGATGGCGCGCGCCCGGCAGATGGAGGAAGAGGGCCATCGCATCATCAAGCTGAATATCGGCAACCCCGCCACCTTCGGCTTCGATGCCCCGGAAGAGATCGTCCAGGACGTGATCCACAACCTGCCCCTGGCGGCGGGCTATTCCGAGTCCAAGGGCGTGTTCGCGGCCCGCAAGGCCATCATGCACTACACCCAGGAGAAACGCATCGCCGGCGTGCAGGTGGACGACATCTACATCGGCAATGGCGTTTCCGAACTCATCGTCCTCACCATGCACGCCTTGCTGGACACCGGCGACGAGGTGCTGGTACCCGCCCCCGACTACCCCCTGTGGACCGCGGCGGTAAGCCTGGGCGGCGGCACGCCCCGGCACTACATCTGCGACGAGGGCAGCGGCTGGCTGCCGGACCTGGACGACATCCGCCGCAAGGTCACCTCCAACACCCGGGCCATCGTCGTCATCAACCCCAACAACCCCACGGGCGCCCTCTATCCGAAGGAAATTCTGGAAGGCATCGTGGAGATCGCCCGCCAGCACCAGCTCATCGTCTATGCGGACGAGATATACGACAAGGTGCTGTACGACGACGCCGAGCACACCTCCATCGCCTCCCTGGCGGACGACGTGCTGTTCGTCACCTTCAACGGCCTGTCCAAGAACTACCGCGCCTGCGGCTACCGGGCCGGCTGGGCCATCGTCTCCGGCGAGAAGAAGCACGCCAAGGATTACATCGAGGGCCTGGACATCCTGGCTTCCATGCGTCTGTGCTCCAACGTGCCGGCCCAGTTTGGCATCCAGACGGCCCTGGGGGGCTACCAGAGCATCAACGAACTGGTGGCGCCCGGAGGCCGCCTGCGCCGCCAGCGGGACCTGGCGTGGGAACTGCTGTCCGCCAT